>NZ_NHRY01000235.1 GCF_002937115.1 Rhodopila globiformis
CCCCCTGCCGCCGCCCCCCAACAAACAGCGGCGCCTCCCGATCCGCCACCAACGGCCGCACCCCCAGCATCCGATCATTCAGCGCCTGCGGCGACAGCCCCAGCGGGCACAGCCAGCCGCGCTCCGCCCGGCGGATTCGCTCGGCCACCGCGCCGATATCGAACGCCAGCACGTTCAGCCCCGCCTGCCACGCCTGTGTCAGCGTATAGCTCCAGGTTTCCGGCCACACCGCGGGCAGCCACGCCAGTTGCGCCTGTTGCCGCCGGATCAGGTCCACCGCCGCGTGCTCCTCATACCGCCCGGTGATCCGCACCGTGCCGGTGGCCAGCAGGCGGTCGTCGTCGCAACTGTGCCCCACCAGATGGAACCGCAGCCGCAGCCCCCGATTCGCGGCATCCCGCGCGCAGGCCAGCAGCACCTCATAGCCTTTCTCGATGCCGATCGCCCCCACGACGCAGACGCGGCGGACTCCGTCCTCGGCCACCGGGCTCGGCTCGGCCGGCGGCACGGCGGAGTCGTCCTCCCAGTACCTCACCTGCGGCTCGATCGCGGGAAAATGCCGCCTGATCCGGATGGCAACGTCGTCCGAGGGCACGATCACCGCCGCAGCCCCCGCCAGTTCGCGCGCCGATCGCTCCCGCAGGTCCCGCGGCCGGGTGTCCTCATCATTCATGGTTCCGGCGTCGGCCACGCAACCATCGCACCCGGGCAGGTCCGGTTCGCCGCAGTAATGCCGGTCCACGCCCACCAGGTTGATGCGCGGGCACAGCCACGCATAGTCATGGACGACGATACTGTAGGGAATCGTCAGCCGCCGGAACAGGTCGAACACGCCATGGTCATGCCCGATCATGCTGTGCACCTCGGCGCGCAGCGGCTTGTCGACCGCCAGGATCGCGGCCAGCGCGTCCAGTTCGCCCGGCACCGCGAATCGCAGGTTCGGAGTCCCGCCCTCGGGCCCGTTGCCCAGCACGCAGTCCCGTCCGTCGCCCTGGCGGCTCGCCACCGGCCACAGGACGATCGGCCGCTTCCCCTCGGCCCGCAGCGCCGCCGCCCGCTCCGCCACGTGGCGCTGCACGCCGCCGCCCCGGCCATGGGTGACCAGCAGCACGGATGGCGCGCCGGTGCGGAACGTCTCCCACCGCGCCAGGTCCAGCCGGCGGCGCGGCTCGGCCATCGGGTCGGCCTTGATGAAGTCGGCGACCAGGGCGTCATACCCAGGGTGCAACTGGTTCAGCTTGCGCAGGTTGCGCGTGATCAGGTGCTGTTTGGCCGAGCCGAACGACTGTCCGCCGACATGGGCGACGAACACGCCCGGCACCGCGACGTGGCGCCAGCCAAGATGACGGGCGCGGATGCAGAAGTCGTTTTCCTCGCCGTAGCCCTGGCCGAACACGTCGTCTCGCAGCAGGCCCGTGGCGTTCAGGCAGTCGCGCTTTATATAGGTACAGAAACCAACCGCCGTCGGGATATCCACCAGGCAGCCGAAGTTCGCGCGCTGCGCCAGGGCGTCCAGGTGCACCGTGTCGTCCAGGTCCGGGATGGCGTTCGGATGCTCGGTGCTGGGATAGCTCAGGATCGTCGCGTTGTTGGAAAACGGCGTGGCCGTGCCGATGTCGGGCGCCGCATAGGCCGCGTCCCGCAAGGAGGCCAGCCAGCCCGGCGGCACCAGCGTATCGCTGTTCAGCAGCACGACGTCCCGCGCCGGGCTCTGGCTCATGCCGAAATTGGCGGTGCCCGGGAAGCCGCGGTTCACCGGCCGGGTGAACAGTTTGATCCGCTTTGCCGCTGCCAGCTTGCCCAGTTCGGCCGCCACGCGGGGATCGGGCGAGGCGTCGTCCACCACCAGGATCTGCGCCCAGGACGGCAGGTCCTTCAGCAGCGAGTCCAGGCAGGCCAGCGTCAGCTCCAGCTCGCCGTAGACCGGAACCACGACGTCGACCGGCCGCTTCCGGTATCCGGATGTGGCCGGCGTGCCGGTGATATGGGCCGGCACGCCCAGGTTCTCCAGGTCCGGGATGGCGGGCCCGGTCCTGGTTCCGGGGGCCGGGAACCGTTCGGCGATGATCCGTGACGCGGCCTCGGCGCTGCGCCGCTCGGCGGACGGATCGACCGGGCTGCCCGTCAGGGCGCGGCCGTTTGCCGCGCAGACGCGAAGCGGCCCGGCAAACCGGCGCAACGCCTCCGGCGGGACGCGAAAGGCGCGTGGCCGGGCCAGGGGCGACGTCGTGGCGACGGTGGTGTAATCCGATGCCGTCACGGTCAGGCCCGCGCTGCCGTCGCCGGGGAGAATCGACAGGACCGGAGGATCGTCTGGATTGTTCGGGCACCAGGCCCAGCCGTGCAGGTCGCCGTCGTGGCTGTCGACGAATCCTTCGACGCGGGCGATCCGGCTGACGTCGACGGGGGAGCCCAGCAGGTCCGAGCCGTCCAGCTGAACCCGAATCGCGCGGGCCCGGCGCCAGTGGTCGGGTAGCCGGGCGCTGTGACGCTCGCCATCCCGTTCGGCCCGCAGTGCAAGCGGCTCGCCGTCCAGCGTGGCGATCGGCCCTGGCCGCCTGTGGCGACCCATCATCAGCCGAACGGTCAGCACGCCGGTGGGGTTCAGGGCGCACCAGCCCGGGGCCTCCAGTGACCGGACGATCGAATCCGTGACGCGCGGCACGGCGGTCATCGCATGGCGGGACAGCGCATGGGCCAGGGCCTGGCCGGCCGATTGGGAATCGGCCTGCCAGTGGTGCGCAATCGCCAGGCCGATCCAGGCCTCGCGCACGTCGTGCGCGGCGCTGACCGAGGCGAACAGCCTGCCGGCGTCCGGATCGTTCTCCTGCAACTTCAGGGTAGCGAGCGCCAGGGCCGCGTTGGCATCGCCGGGGGCGGCGTCCACGGACGTGTCAAAAATGGAATTTTGCTCAAGAAACTTTCTGACCGCGGCGACGGTTTCATTATTGTCCTGAACTGCCAAATCGGTGCCGTCTAATATCAACTGCCGATCGGCTTTTCTATTGGACATGGGGCAGCCGTTCCGTTGGCGCGTGGGCGTGGCCCATTGCGACAACCAATGGCGTCGACAAGTGCCGTACCGGAGGTTCGCTCTCGATGAAGAACACGCTCATCGCAGATTCGCAATTTATTGTTGTCAAAATCGAATAACATCATCCTCGCCGGCAGTTCAAGACCCATGCATTCGCCGGGGGATCAAGGCGTGCCGCCGGAGGCCTCACGCCTGCTTCGCAAATGCGGTTTCGCCGGGTCGGTGCCCCATCGTCATGGCCGGGCGCGTCCCGGCCAGGGCGATGACCTTGCCCATTTTCGTCCATCGTGGTGGCCGCGGGCGGGCTGGGGGACGGCGTTGTCAGGCCCGGGCGATCGTGGCTGCAGGTCCCGGCAGTCCTTCCCGGCGGTCATCAGTTCCGCGCCTCGCTGTTTTGTGCACCAGTGGACGGGTGGACATTCCCGCACGGCAGAGGCCTGATCGCATACGCGGAAGTGCCGCTGCTGACGGGCGACGGACCACCGCATCGGCAAGAAGCCCCGGACACACGGGGCGACAACGCGAGGGGAACGACATGAACCGACGCTCCTTCCTGGCCTCGTCCGCGGCCGGCGCGGCTGCGGCTGCCTCCCTGACCGCCGCCAGGGCCGCCGAGACGCTGCGGCCGCCCGGCGAAACCGGCGTGCCGGACTGGCACCCCGAGCGCCTGCCGCTCGGCCCGCTGCCCGATTCCCGCTATCCCGACAAGCATATCGAGGCCATCGATCCGAAGCGCTTCAAAGGCAGCCCCGGCACTGGCGCGGTCGAGCGCGTCGCCACCGGCTTCCGCTGGGCCGAGGGGCCGGCCTATTTCCGCGCCGGGCGCTACCTGGTGTTCAGCGACCTCCCCAACAACCGCATCATGCGGCTGCTGGAGGACGACGGGCACCTGAGCGTGTTCCGCACGCCGTCGATGAACGCCAACGGCAACACCGTCGATCGCCAGGGGCGCCTGGTCACCTGCGAGCACAGCGGGCGGCGGGTCACCCGTACCGAACTCGACGGCACGATCACCGTCATCGCCGACAGCTACAACGGCAAGAAGCTGAACTCGCCGAACGACGTGGTGGTCGCCTCGGACGGCACGATCTGGTTCACCGATCCGACCTACGGCATCAAGGGCAACTACGAGGGGCTCAAGGAGCCGCAGGAACAGGAGAAGCACAACGTCTATCGCGTCGATCCGAGCAGCGGCGACATCCGGGTGGTGGTGGACGATTTCGTGCAGCCGAACGGCCTGACGTTCTCGCCCGACGAGAAGCGGCTCTACATCATCGACACCGGCGTCTCGGAGGGCGGTCCGGCGCACATTCGGGCGTTCGACGTCGATCTCGCCGCCGGTAAGCTCAGCGGCGGCAAGGTGTTCATCGACGACTACAAGCCGGCGACCACCGACGGCATGCGCTGCGATGTCGAGGGCAATATCTGGTGCAGCATGGGCTGGGGGGACCCGAAGGAGGACGGCGTGCGCTGCTACGCGCCGAACGCCGAACTCATCGGCAAGATCCACCTGCCGGAGACCTGCGCCAATCTGACGTTCGGTGGCCTGCTGCGCAACCGGCTGTATATGTGCGCCACCTCGTCGGTCTATGCCCTGTACGTCAACACGCAGGGGGCGATGACACCGTAGAGGCACGGGGCCAGGGCGGGGCCAGCCCGTCGCCCTGTCGCCGTGGCACGCACCGCCCTTGCCTGGCTTGTCGGCATGGGCGCTGACATAGAGAGACAGGGCCGGGTCGATTGCTTCACCGTCATGGCCGGGCGTGTCCCGGCCATCCACCCCCCACCGTCGGAGCGCAGATGGCCGGGACACGCCCGGCCATGACGATAGGGAGGCGACCGCGCTCTGTTCCCCCGTAAGTCAGCGCCCATGCGGCTTGTCGCCTGCCGCATAGTTCGCCGCCAGGTATCCCGCGATCTCCGCCGCCACGGCATCGTCCAACGGCGCCCCGAACGCCGTCCGCATCTTTGTCACCTCGGCTTTCCACGCCGCCGGCGACAGGAACGGGCTGTTCATGATGATGTAGTCCGAGGTGTGGCAGACGTTGCAGTAGGCGGAAACCAGTTCCACCCCCGATCCGGGTTTCAGCGGCAGCGGCGTCTCCGCCGCCATGGCGGCGTGGCCGGCCAGCACGGCCAGTCCGGCGATCACCATGCCCCTCATGTCACGGTCACCGTGATGACGCGCGGAGCGTTGTTGTGGTACCCGCCCGGGTTCCACCTCAGCGACTCCGGCTGGCGCTCGCCGGCGTTGCTCGTCGCCCGGCTGGCCAGGCGGTAGCGGCCGCGCGGCAGAAAGTCGGTCTCCAGGCTGAACCGCCGGAACGCATACGGGCCGAGCGGCCGATCGAGCAGCGCGTCGATCCAGGTGGCACCGCCGTCGAGCGACACCTCCACCCGTCCAATGCCGCTTCCCCGGTCCCAGGCGACGCCCTGGATCTGGAAGCCGTCACGCTCGACTTCG
This sequence comes from Rhodopila globiformis, assembly GCF_002937115.1. GTDB lineage: Bacteria > Pseudomonadota > Alphaproteobacteria > Acetobacterales > Acetobacteraceae > Rhodopila > Rhodopila globiformis. The sequence goes on from NZ_NHRY01000235.1 coordinate 5,499, forward strand.
CTCCCCTCCAGCGGATCGGCGATGAGCGAATTGACCACCATCTCGGTGATCGGGACGGTGGTCCCGGCTGCCTGCGACCGGAACGGCAGGGTGGCGGGGAACATTCCGGCCGGCACCCGGTAGGCGGTCTTCATCCAGAAGTTCGCCAGCGGCTTCGCGCTGATTTCGATCTGGTTCAGGTGCTTCATCCAATAGGTCGCCACCCAGCCCGGCACCACCAGCCGCGCCGGAAAGCCGTTCAGAGCGGCAGCGGCGCATTGTTCATGGCGATGGCGACGATGGTGTTGTCGTCCATCGCCTTGTCGATCGGCAGGCTCTTGCGGAACGGCGGTGTCGCGGCCAACGGCGGGATGGCGGCGGGCGCGACGTCGGCGCCGCCGAGCCAGATTTCCACCGCCTCCGGCCTGACCCGCGCCGCCTTCAGCACGTCGCTCAGGCGCGGGCCGGACCAGGTGGCGCAGCCCATGGCGCCATCGGTCCATTGCACGCCTGGGACATGCGGCTCGACCAGGCCGCGACGGCTGCCGGCGCACTGGCGGACCGCCAGGACGTCGATCGGCGGCAGGTCGAGCAGGTCGCGCCAGCGCAGCCGGGCCGGCTGCGCGGCGGCGTCGCCGCCAATGGTCAGGGCCCAGTCCTCCAGCGACGGCGGCTGCGGCACCGCGTCCGTGTGGTAGCGCACGAAGAAGCGCTCGTTCGGCGTAGTCTCCTGGGTATAAGCCTCAACCGGCGTCGCATAGTTCGGCGGCCGATCGGCGAGGCGGATGAGGCGTCTTTTCTCGGGCGGGTCGGCGTAGCGCACAACCTCCCTGGTGCCCTCGGGCAGGCCAGGCGGAAGGCCGGAAACCGCGGCCAAGGCCGGGAAGGGTGCGAGAACGGCCGCACCGGCACCTGCGATCACGGCACGTCGGCGCATGTTGCCTCCTGTCCGTTGTAAGAGCGCCGATATAATACAAGGCGCTCCCACCGGCAAAAGGCTACTCGGCCGCCTGCCTGAAGCGTTGCGCGTAACGTGTCAGCGCGCCCTCGTCGGTCGGGACGATGGGCGCGAAGTCGGTGTGCGCGATCCATTCCGGCCGCGTCGGCTTGCGGATGTAGTTGGAGACCGCGTTCAGGGTCAGATAGACGATCTTGCGCGGGTACGGCGTGATGTTGCCGGCCGAGCCGTGCACCAGGTTGCCGTGGAACATCAGCAGCCCGCCGGCCTTGCCCGTCGGCGCGACGATGCCGCCGGCCTCGACCAGCTTCGTCACCGTCGCCTCGTCCAGCGTCCACAGCGGATAGGACGTGGTGGCGGTGTCGTGCTCCGCCGCCAGCACCCCGAGCGTATGGCTGCGCGGCACCAGCATCAGCGGGCCGTTGATCGGCATGACCTCGTCGAGGAAGATGGCGATGTTCATCGCCCGCGGCTCCGGCATGCCGTCGTCGCGCGCCCAGGTGCCGTAGTCCTGGTGCCACTGCCACACGTCGCCGGTGAACGCGGCTTTGGCGTTGATCTTGTACTGGTGCATGTACACCGGCTCGCCGAACAGTTGCTCGACCGGACGGATCATCCTGGGATGCCGGGCGAGCAGGCCGTGCGCCTCGTTGTAGAGGTGGGCGGCGAAGGCGGTGCGCGGGGCGCCGGATTTCTCGCGCCAGACCTCCGGGCGCTGCTGGCGGTAGATCGCCTCGGCTTCCGATTTCAGCACGGCCACTTCGTCGTCGTTGAAGGTCTCCGGAAGGAAGAGGTAGCCTTCGTCGTGGAACTGACGCACCTGTTGTTCGGTCAGCATGGAACGCTCCCTTGCTTCTGGCGGCATGAAACCACGACCACCGGATCGGGGGACGGCCGCCGTTGCATTGCGTGTCGGCCGGCAGGATGCGGCGTGGGATGGCGGACGGTCAAGCGACAGGACGACAAGGCTGCTGCTCCGTGCCGGGCAAGCCCGGCATGGATGAGGCCGCGGCCACCCCGGCATCTCCTGCCAGCGGAATTCCCGTGATGTTGCAGGGGATTTCCGGAAATGGAGCCGGCCGGGCGGGATGCGGGCGGCAGGCGCAACCGAGGGCATGGGCAACCCGGATCCGGTCATGCGCCGGCCTGGCGCGCATTCATGCGTGGAAGTAACAATAAGGCATCGCATTACACGCCGCCATCATCGTCTTAAACCTTTTCTTAAGCTTTTCCTGCCAGCACCCGGCTTACCGCACCGCGTATCAGCCCTGCGGCAATCCCTTGCCAAAACGGCTAATACCAGGAGCAGTACCATGTCGAACGTCCGTAGCGTTGCGCTGGCTACGCTGGTGGCCACGCTGCCGCTCGCTGCCTGCGTGCCGGCCTATACCGTCGCAACAGCCTATCCGGCGGGTTACACGGTCCCGGTGGTCGCCACGACCGCGGTTGCCCCGGTGGTCGCCACTTATCCGGTTGCGCCTGTCGTCCAGGCCGCGCCGGTGGTCGCCACGACCGTCGCCAGTCCGGTGGTCAGTGTCGCGCCGACCGTGGCCACGATACCGACGGCGGTGATGAGCCGGGTCGCCGTGTGGCCGTGAGGCCGGTGCGTCTCCGGTGGGGACAGCGTGGTGGATGGGGTATTTTTGTTCGCACAGAGACGAAATGAGGGCTGGGGAGGGCCACAGGGGATCAGG
>NZ_NHRY01000236.1 GCF_002937115.1 Rhodopila globiformis
GGCTGAGAGATCCTGGCCGGTGATCGCTACGGTCATCGCTGTCTCCCTGTCTTGGAGACGCCTGCGAATCACGGACCGCCGCGTCGCTCCAAGTCACAGACGAGTCAACGGTCGGGGCCGTTGGTATTATTCGTCCATGCGGCTGACCGCCGTCGTCGTGGCCGTTGCTCTATTGTCATGGCCGGACGTGTCCCGGCCATGACGATAGAGCAACGGCCATGACGGTGAAGGCGCGCCGCCGCGATGCGTAGGGTCCCCGGCGCCTCAGTGCCCCGCGTTGCTGCCGGAGAAATCCGGCGTCGCCAGCCCCGACGCCGTCAACTGCTGCGTCAGCGCCGCCTTCAGCCGCTCCAGCCCCGCCCCGGTCGTCGCCTCGCACCGTGCCACCAGCACCGCCTGGGTGTTCGACGCCCGCAGCAGCCACCAGCCATCCGGGGTCTGCACCCGCACGCCGTCGGTTGACGAGACCTTCGCCCCCTCGGCTGCCAGGCGCGCCGCGACTTCCTCGATCACCGCGAACTTGCGGCGGTCGTCGCAATCGAAGCGCACCTCCGGCGTGTTGATCACATGCGGCAGCGCCTGGCGCACCTCCGACAGCGGCGTGTTCATCCGCGCGACGATGCCCAGCGTCCGCACCGCCGCGTACAGCGCGTCGTCGAAGCCGTACCAGTGATCGGCGAAGAATATGTGGCCGGACATCTCGCCAGCCAGCGGGCTGCCGGTCTCGGCCATCTTCGCCTTGATCAGCGAGTGGCCGGTCTTCCACATCAGCGGCGCGCCGCCGGCCTTGAGCACCTCGTCGAACAGCACCTGGCTGGCCTTGACGTCGGCGATGACGGTCGCGCCCGGGTGCGACTTCAGCACGTCCCGCGCCAGGATCACCAGAAGCTGGTCGCCGAACAGGATCTCCCCGGTGTTGTCCACCAGGCCGATGCGGTCCGCGTCGCCGTCGAAGGCGATGCCGATGTCTGCCTTCCGCCGGCGCACCTGGGCGATCAGGTCCGCCAGGTTGGCCGGCACGGTCGGATCGGGATGGTGCGCGGGGAAACGGCCGTCGATCGTGCCGTTCAGCACGACATGCTCCCCGGGCAGCGAGGCGACGAGCTTCTTCAGCACCTCCCCGGCCGCGCCGTTGCCGTTGTCCCACACGACTTTCAGCATCCGGTCGCCGCCGTCCCAGTCCGACAGCAGCCGCGAGACGTAGTCGTCCACGATGGCGACGCTCTGCTCGGACCCCTCGGCCTCCGGCACCACGTCCCCGGTTTCCGCCAGCTGGCCGATCTGCTGGATCTGCTCGCCGAAGAACGGCTTGCGGCCGATCATCATCTTGAAGCCGTTGTAGTCGGGCGGGTTGTGGCTGCCGGTGACCATCACCGCGCCATCGGTCTCCAGCGTCGTTGCCGCGTAGTACAGCATCGGCGTCGGGCCGCGGCCGATGCGCAGGGCCTCCATGCCGCTGGCCCGCAGCCCCTCGACCAGCGCCGCCTCCAGCTCCGGGCTGGTCAGCCGCCCGTCATAGCCGGCAGCGACCCGGCTGCCGCCGGCGCGGGAGACGATCGAGCCGAAGGCGCGGCCGATGGCGAAGGCATCCGCAGCATGCAGGGTGCGCCCGACGATGCCGCGGATGTCGTATTCCCGCAGAACGGTCGGGTCGAAGTGGTGGGAAAAAGCCATCGGCCGCGCGCTCCTGTTCAGACGTATTTCTTCAGAAACGCATGCACCGCGTCGGCCATGTCGGGCCGCTTCAGGGCGAATGCGATCTGCGCTTCGAGGAATCCGACCTTGTCGCCGCAGTCGAACCGCGTGCCCTGGTAGCGCAGGCCGTGGAACGGCTGCTCGCCGATGAGGCGGGCCATGCCGTCGGTCAGCTGCACTTCGTTGCCGGCGCCGCGTTCCATCTTCCCGAGGTACTTGATCACCTCCGGCATCAGGATGTAGCGGCCGATGATCGACAGGTTGGACGGCGCATCCTTGGGGGCGGGCTTTTCCACCAGGCCGGTGACCTCGACCAGGCGGCCGTCGTCCTTGCCCACTTTCAGGATGCCGTAGCGGAAGGTCTGCTCGCGCGGCACTTCCGTTACCGCCACGATGTTGCCGCCGGTCTCGTAGTACGCCTCGGCCAGCTGCAGCAGGCAGGGCTTGTCCGCCAGCACGAGGTCGTCCGGCAGCAGGATCGCGAACGGATCATCGCCGATGAACGCGCGGGCGCACCAGATCGCATGCCCCAGGCCCAGCGGCACCTGCTGGCGCACCGTGGTGATCGATCCCGGCTCGCTTTGTGTGGCGCGGAGCGCCTCCAGCGCTTCCGTCTTGTCACGTTCCCGCAGGGTGGCTTCCAGCTCGTAGGCGACGTCGAAATGCTCGACCAGCGCGGTCTTGCCGCGGCCGGTGATCATACAGAACTGTTCGATCCCGGCGGCGCGAGCCTCCTCCACCGCATACTGAATCAATGGCTTGTCAACGACCGGCAGCATCTCCTTGGCAGTCGCCTTGGTGGCGGGAAGGAAGCGCGTCCCCAGACCGGCCACGGGGAGAACGGCCTTGCGCAGTTTCTTGATCACGCATCGACTCCGATATGAAGTGCCTCGAAACATCATGCTCTACGGGCGGAAATGTGGCGAAGCGCACGAGGATTCTCTGGCACAAACCGACGATAGCATTACACGAAAGCGCGACAGACAGGCAGGCCTGCGTTAGGCGTTACCGAAGCAAAATATCGCGTGCCTCATTGACCCGGCTGGCGAGCCAATCCGACCCGCCGGCGTCCGGGTGCGCGCTGCGCATCAGCCGCCGGTGCGCCGCGCGGATGTCCGCCTTCGAGGCACCGGGGCTGAGGCCCAGGACCTGATAGGCCTCCTCCCGCGTCATCGTGCCACCCCGCCGGTTCGGCGGCGGCCGCGCGGTGGAGGCGCTCGGCCGCCGAAGTCGCGCCTCCTGCCATTTCCGCCAGATCAGCGGGCCGAACATCACCAGCGCCCCCAGCGCCATGCCGCCGCGGCCGGTCAGGACCAGCAGCAAGGCCAGGCTCAGCCCGCCCAGGGCCACCACCCAGGTCAGCAGTGATTTGATCGAGGTGACCGAGGCCTGCTCGAACGCCCGCATTCCGCCCAGCAGCAGGAACAGCACCAGGGCGCCGAGGAGCAGCCACAGCATCGTCAGGCCCGCGCGCCGCCCAGGCCCTGGGCTTCCACCACCGCCAGGGCACTGAGGTTGAGGATGCCGCGCGCCGTCACGCTCGGTACCAGCACATGGATCGGCTTCGACATGCCCAGCAGGACCGGGCCGATGGGCAGGCCGTCGGCTGCCGCCTTCAGCAGGTTGAAGGCGATGTTGGCGGCGTCGAGGTTCGGCATGATCAGCAGGTTGGCGGTGCCGGTCAGGCGCGAGTCGGGCACGGCGCGGTCACGGATCGCCTGCACCAGGGCGGCGTCGGCATGCATCTCGCCATCCACCTCCAGCCCCGGGGCGCGGGCGCGGATCATTGACAGCGCCTGCCGCATCTTGCGCGCCGAGTCGCTGTCGCTGGCGCCGAAGCTGGAATGCGACACCAGTGCCGCCTTCGGCGCGATGCCGAAGCCGCGCACCGCTTCCGCTGCCAGCAGGGTCATCTCGGTAATCTGCTCCGCCGTCGGCTCGATCACCATGTAAGTGTCGCACAAGAACAGCACGCCTGTCGGCAGGATAACGCAGGATAGTGCGTACACCCGGTTCACATCCGGCCGGCGCGGGATGATTGGCAATATATACTGGATCTGCCGCCACCAGGCGCCGGTGCCGCCGCAGATCGCCGCATCCGCCTGGCCGTCATGCAGCAGCATCGCCGCGGCAACCGAAGGCCGCGTCGCCACCCGCCGCGCCGCCGGCTCGGGCGGGGTGCCGCGGCGTCCGGCCAGGCGCTGGTATTCCGGCACCAGCGGATCGAACACTTCACGGTCCGTGGCTGGATCCAGCACCCGGACCGAGCGGCCGAGGTCGAGGCGCAGCCCCATCTCCTTCACCTTGGCCGCGATCGCTTCGTGCCGCCCGAGCAGGATTGGCTGGGCGATGCCGTCGTCCACCAAGGTCTGGGCCGCGCGCAGCACGCGTTCGTCCTCGCCCTCCGCGAACACCAGGCGCTTCGGATCGCGCGCCGCGCGTTCGAACACCGGCCGCATCAGGTAGCCGGTGCGGAACACGAACCGTTCCAGGTCCTTCTGATAGGCATGGAAATCGCCGATCGGCCGACGCGCGACGCCGCTGTCCATGGCCGCCTTGGCGACGGCCGGGGCGATCTCCAGGATCAGCCGCGGGTCGAACGGCTTGGGGATGATGTAGTCCGGGCCGAACACCGGCGCGGCGCCGCCATAGGCCGCGGCGACGACCTCGCTGGCCTCGACCCGGGCGAGCTTGGCGATGGCCTCGACCGCGGCGATCTTCATCGCCTCGTTGATCGTCGTGGCCCCGACGTCCAGCGCGCCGCGGAAGATGAACGGGAAGCACAGGACGTTGTTGACCTGGTTGGCATAGTCGGTGCGGCCGGTGGCGATGATGGCGTCGGGCCGCAGCGACGTGACGAGGTCCGGGTCGATCTCCGGCTCGGGGTTCGCCAGCGCCAGGATCAGCGGATGGTCGGCCAGCAGCGGCAGCCATTCCGGCTTCAGCACACGCGGCGCCGACAGCCCCATGAAGATGTCGGTGCCCGGCAGCGCGTCCTGCAGCGTGGTGGCGTTGGTGTCGCGCGCATAGCGGGCCATGTTCGGCAGCATGTCCGGGCGGTCGGCGCGGATCACGCCCTTGATGTCGGTCAGGGTGACGTTCTCCGGCCGCAGCCCCATCGACACCAGCAGATCGACGCAGGCCAGAGCGGCGGCGCCGGCGCCCGAGGTCACCAGCCTGACGTCCGCCAGGTCCTTGCCTTGCAGCAGCAGCCCGTTGCGCACCGCGGCCGCAACCGTAATGGCGGTGCCGTGCTGGTCGTCGTGGAATACCGGGATGCGCATGCGCTTGCGCAGTTCCGCCTCGATGGCGAAGCATTCAGGGGCCTTGATGTCCTCCAGGTTGATCGCGCCGAAGGTCGGCTCCAGCGCCGCCACGACGTTGCAGAACAGCGCCGGGTCGGAGGCGTCGACCTCGATGTCGAACACGTCGATGCCGGCGAATTTCTTGAACAGGACGGCCTTGCCCTCCATCACCGGCTTCCCGGCCAGGGCGCCGATGTTGCCCAGGCCCAGCACGGCGGTGCCGTTGGAGATCACGCCGACGAGGTTGCCGCGCGCGGTGTAGTCATAGGCGGCGTCGGCATCGGCCTTGATCGCATCGCACGCGGCGGCGACGCCCGGGGAGTAGGCCAGGGCCAGGTCGCGCTGAGTCGCCATGCGCTTGGTCGGCTCGATGGCGAGTTTCCCGGGCCGGGGCAGCCGATGATAGTCCAGCGCGGCCTTGCGGAAATCGTCGTCCATACTTTGCCTCAGATCGGTCGGTTGGAAGGGGCGCACCATGCGAGCAGGCGGGGGCGCTGGCAACAACGGGATGGATTTTGTCCGCTGCCGCAGGCGGAGAAAAACGACACCCCTCTATGGACGACGTAAGGGAAAGTTATACTAAATTCAATCGCTCATCTTGCGGTTTTTGGAAAAATATCCTCTTTACCCCTGAGTTCCGCCGTCCCCGCGCGTTTCAGGGTGCAACGTTCCAATGGATTTTCCCGGCCTCGTTGGCCCTCGTTTTGATCCAGGTTCCGTCTGGCTGGTGGGCGCAGGGCCGGGTGATCCGGGCCTGCTGACCCTGCACGCGGCCTATGCGCTGGGCCAGGCGGATGTCGTCGTGCACGACGCGCTGGTTTCCGAGGCGATTCTCTCCCTGGCGCCACAGGCGCGGCTGGAGTTGGCCGGCAAGCGGGCAGGCGGCATCCGCACCCAGCAGCTTGGCATCAACAATCAGCTGATCCGGCTCGCCCGGCAGGGGCAACGGGTGGTCCGGCTGAAGGGCGGCGATCCGCTGGTGTTCGGCCGCGGCGGCGAGGAAGCCCTGGCGCTGGCCGCCGCCGGCATCCCGTTCCGCATCGTCCCGGGCATCAGCGCCGGTATCGGCGCGACCGCCGCCTGTTCCATCCCGCTGACCCACCGCAACCTGGCCCGCAGCGTCGCCTTCGCCACCGGCCACGATTCCAGCGGGGACCTGGCGGCCGTGGACTGGCACGCCCTGTCGCGCGGGTCCGAGGTCCTCGTCTTCTACATGGCGCAACGCCGCATCGGCCAGATCGCCGCCCGCCTGATCGAGGCCGGGCGCGCGCCGGACGAACCGGTCGCGCTGATCAGCAATGCCACGCGTCCCGACCAGGATGTGCGGATTGCGACGCTGGCGACCGCGGCCGAGGCCGTGCGCGCCGTCCCGCCCGGCGCCGCGACCCTGATCCTGGTCGGCTCCGTCATCGCGCTGCGTCCGCTGCTGGCGGCATGGCAGCAGACCGAGCCGATGACCGTCGAAGCAAGCAACGCCAAAGCCTCGGGCGCCACGCCACCGGCTCGCATCCACGCCTGAAGGAAGACCCATGCAGACCGCCCCCTTGCTGCCCAGCACCGCTCCGTTCGCCGAGGAACACATCGCGGCGCTGAACCGCGTCATCTCGGTCAGCACGGCCGAGCAGCGCGCCTGGCTGTCGGGCTACCTCGCCGGCCTGCAGGCCGCATCCGGCACGCACGCCGCCACGCCGGCCGCGCCGCCGGCGAAGCGCGCGCCGCTGACCATCCTGTTCGCCACCGAGTCGGGCAACGCCGAGGCGCTGGCCAACCAGGCGCGGAAGGTGGCGGCAAAGCTGGGGTTCGCCGCCAAGGTCGTTGACATGGCCGACTTCACTCCGGCGCAGGCCGCGGCAAGCGAGAACCTGCTGGTGGTTGCCTCCACCTGGGGCGAGGGCGACCCGCCGCAGCGCGCGGTGGATTTCTACGAAGCCCTGATGGCCGACGACGCGCCGCGGTTCGAGAAGACCCGCTACGCCGTGCTCGCCCTGGGCGACCGCGCCTATGCCCAGTTCTGCGAAATCGGCCGCCGCATCGATGAGCGCCTGGCCGCTCTGGGCGGCGCGCGCATCACCGACCGGATCGACTGCGACGTCGATTTCGAGACTCCGGCCAACGGCTGGATCGACGCGACCCTGCAGCGGCTGAATGCCGAGGTCGGCGCCAAGGACGCCGGCGCCTCGGTCATCCATGTCGATTTCGCCCGCCCGGGCGCCGATGCGCCGACACGCGCGCGTCCGTTCGAGGCGGAGATCACCGAACATGCGCGCCTGAGCGGCAGCCGCTCGAGTTCGGATACCCACCATGTCGCGGTGTCGCTGGAGGGTTCCGGCATCCTGTATGAGCCGGGCGACGCGCTGGGCGTGGTGCCGTCGAACGATCCGGCGCTGGCCGATGCGGTGCTGAATGCAGCAGGACTGGCCGGCGACGAGGCGCTGCGCAACGCGCTGGTCAACCGCCTGGACATCACCACGCTGACCCAGAAGCAGGTCGAGGACTTCGCCCGCGAGACCGGCACGCCGGTGCCGCCGGCCGAGTGGGCCGCCGGGCGGCAGGTCATCGATCTGCTGGAAACCGCGCCGGGCAAGCTGTCGGCCGAGCAACTGACGGCGCTGCTGCGTCCTTTGCCGCCGCGCTACTACTCGATCGCCTCCAGCCGCAAGGCGGTGGGCGAGGAGGCGCACCTGCTGGTCGCCGCGGTGCGCTACGCGGCGCACGGGCGGCCGCGGCAGGGCGTGGCGTCGGTCGATATCACCGCGCGGCACCGTGCGGGCGACAAGCTGAAGGTGTTCCTGCGCGCCAACCCGCATTTCCGCCTGCCGGCGGACAACGACCGCCCGATCATCATGGTCGGCCCTGGTACCGGCCTGGCGCCGTTCCGTGGGTTCCTGCAGGAGCGCGAGGCGGTGGGCGCCGGCGGGCGCAACTGGCTGGTGTTCGGGCATCGGAACTATACGCATGACTTCCTGTATCAGCTCGAATTGCAGGACTGGCTGAAGAGCAGGCTGCTGACCCGGCTGGACGTCGCGTTCTCCCGCGATCAGCCGGAGAAGCGGTACGTGCAGGACTCGTTGTGGGATGCGCGGGCGGATGTGTACCGCTGGCTGAAGGACGGCGCGGCGCTCTACGTCTGTGGTGACGCCAATGCGATGGCGAAGGACGTGCATGCCGCGCTGCTGCGCATCCTGGCCGATCAGGGCCGTCAGGATGAGGCTGCGGCGAAGGCGGAACTGGACGCAATCCGCCGCGACGGCCGCTACCTGCGCGATGTTTACTGAGAGCAAGGTGGTGCGCGCCGTACTCTCTCCGTCATGGCCGGGCGTGTCCCCATGGGCGCTGACTTTAGGCGGCCGGGCGGCACGGCCGTTGCCACCCCGTCATGGCCCGGCTTGTCCGGGCCACCTATTCCACCATCTGTGCCGCGACAGGTGGCCCGGACAAGCCGGGCCATGACGAGGGAGCAACGTGCCCCGCTATGTTAGCGCCCATGGGGACACGCCCGGCCATGACGGAGAGGCAACGGGCCTGGCCCCACGAGAGGCAATGGGCCTGGCCCCACCCGGACACGGGCAGGTCACACTGAAGTCCCATGCCTTCCCCGCCTCCATTGCAACCGCTGACCAGCCCAAGGGCACCAGACCATGGACATCGAACGGCCGCTTTCGGCCAATGAAGGCCTCAAGGAACGCAGCAACTTCCTGCGTGGCACCATCGCCAACGGCCTCACCCGCGTCGAGAGCGGCGCGCTGGCGGATGACGACACCCAACTGACGAAGTTCCACGGCTTCTACCAGCAGGACGACCGCGACCTGCGCGCCGAGCGCGGCAAGCAGCGGATGGAAAAGGCATTCAGCTTCATGGTGCGGATGCGGGTGCCGGCCGGCATTCTGACTCCGCGCCAATGGCTGAAGGTGGAAAAGCTGGCGCTGGAGCGCGGCAACGGCACCATCCGCCTGACGACCCGCGAAACCGTGCAGTTCCACGGTGTGCTGAAGGGCAACCTGCAGCCGCTGATGCAGGGCCTGCACGAGGACCTGCTCGACACCATCGCCGCCTGCGGCGACGTCAACCGCAACGTCATCGCCACCGTCGCGCCGTGGGAGCGGGCGCATCACGCCACCATCGCCACGCTCGCCCGCGACCTCTCGCAGCACCTGCTGCCGAAGACCCGAGCCTGGCACGAGATCTGGATCGGCGAAGAAAAGATCTCAGGCGGGGTCGTGGAGGACGAGCCGATCCTGGGGCGGACCTATCTGCCGCGGAAGTTCAAGATCGCGATCGCCCTGCCGCCATACAATGATATTGACGTCTTCGCGCACGACCTGGGGTTCATCGCGATCGTGCAGCGCGGCCGCATCGTCGGCTACAACGTGGTTGCCGGCGGCGGCATGGGCATGACCCATGGCGAGTCGGAAACCTATCCGCGTGCCGGCACCGTCATCGGCTTCTGCAAGCCGCAGGACGTGATCGACACCGCGGAGAAGATCGTCACCGTGCAGCGCGACCACGGCGACCGCTCCAACCGCAAGCACGCCCGGCTGAAATACACCATCGACGACATGGGGCTGGAGCGGTTCGTCGCGCTGGTGAATGAGCGCCTGGCGGTGAAGCTGGCGCCGGCGCGGCCGTTCGCGTTCGCCTCCACCGGCGACCGCACGGGCTGGACGCAGGAAGCCGACGGCACCAGCCACTTCACCCTGTTCGTCGAGAACGGCCGCATTCGCGGCACGATGCTGGAAGGGCTGCACGCGATCGCGGCGCTGGACACCGGCCGCTTCATCATGACGCCGAACCAGAACCTGGTGATCGCCGACATCCCCCCGGCGCAGCGGCCGCAGGTCGAGGCGCTGCTGGCGGCGTATGGTCTGGAAAAGCCGCTAAGCGGGCTGCGCCGCAATGCCATGGCCTGCGTCGCGCTGCCGACATGCGGCCTCGCCTTGGCCGAGAGCGAGCGCTATCTGCCCGACCTGATTACCCGCCTGGAAACCGAACTGGAGCGTTTCGGCCTGTCGCAGGACGACATCACCATCCGCATGACCGGCTGCCCGAACGGCTGCGCCCGCCCCTATCTGTCGGAGATCGCCCTGGTCGGCCGCACGCCCGGCCTCTACAACCTGTATCTCGGCGGCGCCCACGAGGGCATCCGGCTGAACAAACTGCACCGCCGCGACGTCGATGGCGACGCGATCGTCGCCGCCCTGTCGCCGCTGTTCGGGTCGTATGCCACGGAGCGGAGGCCGGGCGAGCACTTCGGCGACTACGTGATCCGCGCCGGCATCGTCGCCGAAACCACCGCCGGCCTGGACTTCCACGCCAACCTCTCTCATGAAGCAGGGGCCTGAGCCATGCGCGCTGTCCGTTCCTTGTCGGGTATTCCCGGAGTTTCCGCCGAGGTGCCCTGGTTGCCGGGCCTGCCGCATGTCGCGGCGGCGCTGGCGACGTATTTCGTCTTCGGCGGCCAGGCCTGCGTGGCGGGCCTGCTGCTGGCGACGCTGGCCAGCTTTGTCATCTATCTGCCGGTGACAGCGCTGGCACTGAACGGCGGCCGGCCGATTGCCGCGGATGCGCCCGCACCGGCGTTGACGCTGCGGGCGCAGGTGGCGCTGCTGGTGCTGTGGACGCTGACAGCCTGGGGCGGCGCCGCGCTGGCCGGGTGAAAAGTTTGGTATGACCGTCATGCCACGACCGGACTCGTGATGGAATCCATTGCTAAAAGACATTAATCGAGTTTAAGCAAGCTGCTATAGCTCTTTCTGAAGCTCACGTGGTAGTTGCGGTCATGTTCAGCCGCCGCCACGTGCTGTGTGGCGCCGCTGTGTCCGCCGGTCTGTTCCTTGCCCGGCAAAGACCGGCGGCAGCCCGTCCCGCGCATCGCCCGCAGCATCCGGCGAAGCGACAGGATCGGCGTCCCCTGATCGTGATCGATCCCGGCCATGGCGGCAAGGACCCGGGCTGCATCAGCCCCTACGGCACGCAGGAGAAGCACGTGGCCCTGGCCGCCGGGCTGGAACTGCGCCGGCAGTTGCGCGCAGCCGGGCGCTACCGTGTCGCCATGACCCGCGACACCGACATTTTCATCCCACTGGACGGGCGGGTCGAGCACGCCCGGCGGTTGGGTGCCGCGCTGTTCGTCTCGCTGCACGCCAACGCCTCGCCCGATCCGGCGGCACACGGCACCTGCGTCTATCGCTTCGCCTGGCGCGCCTCGGACGCGCGCGCCGCATCCATCGCGCACTGGGAGAACAGCGCCGAACGCTATGCGAATCCGGTGTTGCGCGGGGTGTCGCGGCAGGTGATGCATATCCTCGCGCTGCTGATGCGGCGCGAGACGCAGATACATTCGTCCCGGTTTCAGCGCGATGTGGTGCAGGGGCTGGCGCGGCAGGTGACGATGCAGCCGCATCCGGCGCCGTATGCCCGGTTTGCCGTGCTCAGTGCCCCCGATATCGCCGGCGTGCTGATCGAGATGGGTTTCCTGACCAACCGCCGCGAGGAAACCCTGCTGCGCAGCCCGGCGCAACGGCAGGTCCTGGCAAGGGCGGTGCGGCAGGCCGTGGATGCGTATTTCGCGGCAGTTCCCTATCCGAAGCAGCAGCGAGGCTGACACGTCATGCGCTGGGTTGCCACCATCCTTTGTCTGCTGGCCGGCCTGATCCTGCCGCACGGCGCGGCACTGGCCGTCAACAGCGGTAACGCGCTGCCCACGCGGAACCGCGGCATCATAACCGGATTGCCGCTGCCGCGGTTCGTGTCCCTGCGCTCGAGCGTCGTCAACGTGCGGCGCGGGCCCGGGCAGCGCTACCCGATCGACTGGGTCTATCATCGCCGCGGGCTGCCGGTGCAGATCATCTGGGAATTCGAAACCTGGCGCCAAGTCCGCATGCGGGACGGCACCACCGGCTGGATCCATCAGGCGCTGCTGTCGGGACAGCGAAGCTTCGTCGTTTCGGCCCCTGAAGCGGTATTGCGGGACCAGCCGAACCCGGGCGGGCAGGTCGTTGCCCGCCTGCGTCAGGGGGTTATCGGCCGGCTGCGCCGCTGCCGCGCGGCCTCGGCCTGGTGCCAGGTGGCGACCCATGGGTTCAGCGGCTTTGTGCGCCGGGCTGCGATCTGGGGAAGCTTTCCGGGCGAGGCCGTCGGCGGATAGGCCGCTGTACGGCGTGGCGTTGGGCGTTGCCGTTCCTGCGTGACGGGCCAACGCGCTGTCGGGATCACGCAGGCCAGAAGCCACGGCCTGAACGCGCTTCAGCTCCGAAATATGGCCACACACCTGCCTGTGGCTTAACCGTTCATTTACGTCTCGCCGGTATCACGGCAACCGGTTTTCGGAACGTCTGGGCAGGTTGGATGAAGGATGACCAGGAGACGGTGAGCATCAAGCGCCAGCAGCGGCGGATGCAGCTCGTCGGGTTCATCGTGGCGGCCATTCCGATTGGCTGTCAGCTTCTGATGCTGATGGCCCTCCGCACTGCGCCGGATGGGGCGTTTCCGGTGGCGGACCGGACCTTCACCGACGCTCGCTTCTGGCCGATACAGATCGTGCTGCTGTGTGTCGGCGTTGCCGGCAGCGCGATCAAGCTGATGTGGAACACAGGTCGCGCCCAGAGAACCGCGCTTGTCTATCTGCTGACCCTGATTCTGGTCTTCTTCATCGAATCGTTGATGTTCTCGGTAACGCTTCTGGCTGCGACCATCGGTTGGAAGTGGCTCGGGGCGATGACCGTAATCGGGTTACTGAACCTTGGGTTGGCGTATGCGCTTGAAATGGAATTGGCTGTGAAGAATTGAATTCACCCCTTGTTTGCCCAAGCTTACAATACGCCAAGAATCGTCAGGATGTTGCCGATGGTTTCTGAGTGGACGTTATACCTGATATTCGGAGCCTTCGTCTGTGCGGTGATCATCCTCGCCGCCCGGTTGTTGGTTCACACGCAGCAGCGTCTGGCATCGGTGAACGAAAAAGACTGGCTGATTGATGCCTTGGTCTGGATCAACCGCCACACCTCACGCCGGCCGCGCTAGCGCCTGTCCGCTGCAAGGCAAGGCGACAGTCAACCCTACCGCTGGCCTCGTCGCCCAGGGAGGATGTTGGGGCCGGGTCGCTACCGTCACCCAAAGAAGGGCACCACCTGACCCGCCCCCGAAACCGGGCGGGTTTGGTGCGGTCGAGAAGACTCGAACTTCCACGGGGTTACCCCCACAAGCACCTCAAGCTTGCGCGTCTACCATTCCGCCACGACCGCACCGTGATCAGGTAGGCGGGGCCGTATAGCGGATGTATGAAACGGGTTCAATGACCTCATTTGCACTCGAATGGCGTATCGACGACGCCCTGACCGATTATCCCGATGCCCTCGCCACCATGCAGGCGCGGATCGCCGCCATCCGTGACGGCACCGCGCCGGAACTGGTCTGGCTGGTCGAGCACCCGCCGCTGTACACCGCCGGCACCTCGGCCAGGCCGGAGGAACTGACCGACCCGGCCCGTTTCCCCGCCTACAAGGCCGGCCGCGGCGGGCAATGGACCTACCACGGCCCCGGGCAGCGCACCGCCTACGTCATGCTCGACCTGCACCGAAGGCATGGCCGCGTCCCGCCGATGGACATCCATTGCTACGTCAACGGGCTGGAGGAGTGGCTGATCCGCGCCCTCGACCGCTTCAACGTCAAGGGCGAGCGGCGGCAGGGCCGGGTCGGCATCTGGGTGGTGGACCCCGCCACGGGCCGCGAGTCGAAGATCGCCGCCGTTGGCGTGCGCGTCAGCCGCTGGGTCAGCTGGCACGGAGTCGCGCTGAACGTGGAGCCCAACCTGACCCATTTCGGCGGCATCGTCCCCTGCGGCCTGCCGCAGTACGGCGTCACCAGCCTGGCCGCCCTCGGCATCCCCGCCACGCTGCACGACGCTGATGTCGCGTTGCGCGCGGCGTGGGAGGAAGTGTTCGAAAGCAACGCTCCTCCGTCGGTATGCGCTCTGGCGGACAAGGCTTGATATCGCCGGCCGATCAAGTTGTGGTAAGATAGGGTAATAACAACCGACCAAGTCATGGACGATGAGTCACCAACGCAACGGCGTAGCAGGGATCTGAGCCATGAGCGACGTCCCGACCGACTGGCGCGATCGGCTTGACATTCGCGCCGAGATCGCCCGCATCGATCGTGATCGCGCGGAAACCGCCAAGCTGTCGGAGGAAGCGCGCAAATTTGCCGCCGAACAGGCCAAGTTCAGTGCTGAACAGGCTAAACTCAGCGCTGAACAGATCAAATTCGCCACCGAACAAGCCAAGCTCAGCGCTGAACAGATCAAGCTCAGCGCCGAGGCACGTAAGCTCGACCGCGACCGCTGGCTCGCCCCTGCGCTGGCCATTGCCGGGTTGCTGGGCGGGATTGCCACCGTGCTGCTGACCATCGCCCGCGCACTCAAATGGGTGCCGTAGGCCATGGCGTTATTGGTCGCCGCGGCGGTACCATCACGATGCCCCTGCCGCCCCCCGCGATGACAGCAGGCAGATTCCCGGCTAAACATCTGATGTGAGTCCCACCATCCTGCTGCCAGACTCCCCGTCCGTGGTCGCGGGTCACGGCCGCGCCGCCATCCTGACCCCGGATGGCGAACTCCTGTTGCTGCCCACGGAAGCGGCGGCCGAGCGGCTCCGCACCATGCCGCCGCCGATCCTGGTGCACGCGCCCGCCACTTTCCGCCGGCTCGGCATGCGAGCCGGCCGCGCCTTCGACCTGCTGGAACTGTTCGCCTTCGTCCGCCCCGCCGAAACCGCCGCGCCGACGCCGCGCGGCCTCGCTCTGGCGCTGGACGACGACCATCCGCCGACTGGCCTGGAGGCCGAGGTGGCGCACCTGCCCGACCTCGCCGCCGCGCTGCTGCACCAGTTGGTCCAGGGCCGCGACACGCTGCTGAACCGTGATGCCGCCGTGCTGGCGGCGCGGATGCAGCAAGTCGGCTGGGAATGGGGCGGCTACGTCACCCACGCCCTCGGCCGCCCCGATGCCGCCGGCTCCAACGAGCCGCTGAAGGTCTGGAAGGTCCTGCCGGAGTGGGAAGACGCCGCGCCACAGCCGCCGTCCGCCTCGCACCCGGTCTCGCAGGCCGAGGCCCGCGCCCGGCTGGCGACGATGCTCGGCCCGGCAGCCGAGCAGCGTCCCGGCCAGGGGGACTACGCCGGCGCCGCCACCGCCGCCTTCGCTCCGCGGGAGGTGCGCGGCGATCCGCATTTTGTCCTCGCCGAGGCCGGCACCGGCACCGGCAAGACGCTCGGCTATCTCGCCCCCGCCAGCGTCTGGGCGGAGAAGAACAAGGGCGCCGTCTGGATCAGCACCTACACCCGCCACCTGCAACGCCAGATCGACAGCGAGCTGCAGCGCCTGATCCCCGACCCGACCGAGCGTCGCCGCCGCGTCGTCGTCCGCAAGGGGCGGGAAAACTACCTCTGCCTGCTGAACCTGGAGGACTCGGTCAATATCGCGTCCGGCGGCTTCATGAACCAGCAGGTCGTGCCGCTCGGCCTGATCGCCCGCTGGGCGATGGCGAGCGACGACGGCGACATCCAGGGCGGCGACCTGCCCGGCTGGCTGCCGGAACTGTTCGGCGGCGGCCTGATCGCCACCCTGGCGGACCGCCGCGGCGAATGCATCTTCGGCGCCTGCCCGCATTTCCGCCGCTGCTTCGTCGAGCACACCATCCGCCGCTCGCGCACCGCCGAGCTGGTGGTGGCGAACCACGCGCTGGTGATGACCCAGGCGGCCTGGGGCGGGCTGGACGACAACGCCGTACCCACCCGCTATGTCTTCGATGAGGGCCACCACGTCTTCGACGCCGCCGACTCGGCCTTCTCCGCCGCTCTGTCCGGCGCGGAAACCGCCGAGCTCCGCCGCTGGCTGCGTGGCGCCGAGGGCGGCCGTTCCCGCTCCCGCGGCCTGTCCCGCCGTCTCGAAGAAATCGTGGCCGATCGGCCGGCGCTGGAAGCACCGTTGGAGGCGGCGTTGCAGGCGGCGAGCGCTTTGCCACCGTCGGACTGGGCCAGCCGGATGCACGACGAGGGGCCGGAACTGGACGAAATCGAACCCGCCCGGGCCAATCCGTCCGAGGCCTTCCTGCGGCTGATCCGCCGGCAGATCCTGGCCCGCACCAGCGGCGCCGAGGCCGGGCGCGGCGGCGGCTTCGGCACCCTGGAATGCGACGTCTTCCCCATCAACCCCGACACCGCCCAGGCCGCCGATCGGCTGGCCCGGGCGCTGGCGCGGATCGCGGAGCCGCTGGAGACGCTGCGCGTGCGGCTGCTCGCCCGGCTGACCGACGAGGCGGAGAAGCTCGACGAAACCACTCGCAACCGCATCGAGGCGATCTGCCGCTCCCTGACCCGCCGCGCGCTGACACCGCTGACCGCCTGGACCGCGATGCTGAAGGAATTGCTCGCGCCGCATGACGAGCCTGGCCAGCGGCCCAGCACCATCCTGTTCCTGCGCCTCGACCGCCGGGATGCGTTCCGCGACGTCGAGGTCGGCCTGCACCGCCACTGGTTGGACCCGACGATTCCCTTCGTCACCACGCTGGCGTCCCCGGCGCATGGCCTGCTGGTCACCTCGGCGACGCTGCGCGACTCGGGCAGCCAGGACCCGGAGATCGCCTGGGGGGCGGCCGAGGCGCGGGTCGGCGCGCCGCATCTGCCGTCTCCGGCGATCCGCGCGGCGGTGGCCTCGCCGTTCGACTATTCCGAGCAGACCCGGGCGTTCATCGTCACCAACGTGACGCCGGGCAACCTGGACCAGCTTGCCGCGGCCTATCGCGCGCTGTTCCTGGCGGCGGGCGGCGGCGGGCTGGGCCTGTTCACCGCCATCAGCCGGCTGCGCGCCGTCCACGCCAGGATCGCGCCGGAGCTGGAGCAGGCCGGCATCCCGCTGTTTGCCCAGCATGTTGACGCCATGGGCAACGCCACCCTGGTCGACATTTTCCGCACCGAGGAGGAAAGCTGCCTGCTCGGCACCGACGCCATGCGCGACGGCGTCGACGTGCCCGGCAACGCCCTGCGGCTGGTGGTGTTCGAGCGTACTCCCTGGCCGCGCCCCGACATCCTGCATCGCGAGCGGCGCATCCACCTGTCGGACGGCAACCCCAAGGCCTATGACGACCGCGTCGTCCGCCTGCGGCTGCGCCAGGCGTTCGGCCGGCTGATCCGCCGCAGCACCGACCGCGGGGTGTTCGTGCTGCTCGACCGCCAGGCGCCCAGCCGGCTGATGTCGGCCTTTCCGGCTGGAGTCACGGTGCGCCGCCTCGGCTTGGCGGAGGCGGTGGCAGAAACCGCCGCCTTCCTACAAACTCGTGCATTCCATTCGCCGCGCACATCTGCTTGAAGGCTGTCCCTTCGAAGCCGTTGAACAGAACTGGAACAAATTCATGCGTAACCGCGACGCCCTGACCCCCGCGGAGGCCCTGGTCCTGACCATGGTGCTGGTCGCCGCTGCCGACGGCGGCATGTCCGATCGGGAGATCGGCGTTATGTCCGGCCTGGTGCAAACCCTGCCGGCGTTCCAGGACTTCACCAGTGAAAGCCTGGCCGACGTCACCGACCGCGCGGTGCGATTGCTGCTCGACGACGACGGCCTGGCGATCGCCGGCCGGCTGATCCGCTCCGCCCTGACCGCCAAGCTGCGGGAGACCGCCTACGCCCTGGCCTGCGAGGTCGTCGCCGGCGGCCGCGGCACCCGCCGCGAAGCGCTGGACATGCTGGAATTCGTGCGCGGCGAACTGGGGCTGGACCCGCTGATCGCCGCGGCCATCGAGCGTGGCGTGCGCGCCCGCTATCAGCGCGTCGATCCGGCCGGCTGACGGGGAAGGCCCGGCGGCACGGCCCGTGGCCCACACCGTCATGGCCCGGCTCGTCCGCATACGCGCTAACTTAGCGCGGCGTGAGGAGTCGTTCCCATATCGTAATGGTGGGCAGAGGCCCACCATCCACGCCTTCTGCCGATAGCAGCACCGCAAGGCGTGGATAGCGGCCCTGTGGCCGCCATGACGACGGGGCGGTGTTCCGGCGCCCGGCCGCCTAAGTTAGCGCCTATGCGCCTCGTCCGGGCCACCTGTCGCGGCACACGTGCTTGAATAGGTGGCCCGGACGAGCCAGGCCATGACGGTGTGGGGGAGCCCGGCCATGACGAAAGGCACCAGACTGGCCGCCGGATCAAATCCCGTCCGGCTTGTTTCGGTCCGCGAAAATAGAGCATAGAACGAAACGGCAGCATCGCACCCGCAACATGACCCCGGTGATCGCCTTGGCCTCGACAGCATGAGACTCTCCGGCATCGCCTTCTTCCTGGCAGGCATCCCATCCCTGACGCTGGCCGGGCTGGCCTTCACCGGTCATGCGGATTTCTGGCCCGCCCTGCTCGGCCTCGCGCTCGGCATCGTCGCCGCCGCGGCTTTCGTCCTGATCTTCCGCCAGGATCTCGATCGCCTGGCCGAGACGGTCCGCCGCATGTCCCCCGACCAGCCGGCTTCGGTGCAGGCCGCCGACAGCGTGACGCTGATGGATTCGCTCGCCCTGGAAATCGAGCGGCTGTCGCGCCGCCTCGCCGCCTTCGCCGGCATGCTGGAGCAGTACCGGCGCATCGACAGCCTGATCCTGGAACGCCTGCCCGACCCGGTGATCGTCCTGGCGCAGGACCGCACCGTCCGCCGCGCCAACGCCGCCGCTCGGACGGCGTTCGGCGAAGACCTCGCCGCGGTGCTGCGCCATCCCGGCCTGCGCGGCGCAATCGACCGCGCCCTGGCCGGCACTGCCGCCGAAGCCACCGAGATCGGCCTGCGCGTGCCGATGCCGCGCGACGTCTACGCTACCGTCGTGCCGATGGACCCGCCCCTGGCCGACGGCGGACAGGCGCTGGTGGTGCTGTCGGACCGTACCCGTGAGCGCGCCGTCGAACGTATGCGCGCCGACTTCGTCGCCAACGTCAGCCACGAGCTCCGCACCCCCCTCGCCTCGCTCATCGGCTTCGTCGAGACCCTGCGCGGCCCGGCGGCGGACGATCCGCCGGCGCAGCAGCGCTTCCTGGAGATCATGGCCGAGCAGGGCGCGCGGATGAACCGGCTGATCGACGACCTGCTCAGCCTGTCGCGGATCGAGCTGACCGAGCACCAGACCCCAGCCGAACCCCTCGAGCTCGCTCCCCTGGTCTCCCACATGGTGGCGTCGTTCGAGCCCCGGCTGACCGAGCGCAACATCCAGCTGGCGCTGCAGATCGACCCCGACCTGCCGGCGGTGGCCGGCGACGCCGACCAGATGGCGCAGGTGCTGGAGAACCTGCTGGACAACGCCGTCAAGTACGGCCGGGACGGCGGCGTCCTGTCAGTCAGCGTGACCGCGCCGCAAAGCGACCGCTGGCCGGTCAGGCGCGGAGTCGTCATTGCCGTGGCCGACCAGGGCGCGGGCATCCCGCGTGAGCACCTGCCGCGCCTTACCGAACGGTTCTATCGCGTGGACAAGGGCCGCTCCCGCGCCGTCGGCGGCACCGGCCTGGGGCTCGCCATCGTCAAGCATATCGTCAACCGCCATCGTGGACAGTTGATCATCGAGAGCGAAATGGGCCAGGGCACCACCGTCAGCGTCTGGCTGCCGGCGCAGCAGGTCCGCTCGCGCCTGACGAACACAGTCTGACGGGACGAGTCGATTTATCGAGGGCCCATGAAGCTGTCACACCTCTCGCGCCTCGTTGTCGTCCTGGCGCTTACGGCCGGTCCCGCCGCGGCACAGACGCCGGAAGCGAGCCTGCTGGACGCGCTGTCGCTGATCAGCGGCGGGCTGCTGGTGCCGAAGGACCCGCCGCCTGAGGTCACGCATGACGGCGACCTGTACCACGTGCGCGTCCCGCTGCCGGCGCTCACGGCTCCCCCCAATGCCGCGATCGAGGCCAGCGCCAGGCCGGTCGCCAACGGGGCCTGGTACATCACCGGCCTGACCTTGCCGCCCACCGGCTCGTGGACGATCCAGGGGACGATCCAGGGGAAGGATTCGTCGCCACCGGGCGTGATGACCTACGCCATCGGCCGGCAGGCGTTCCGTGCGACCGTCGATCCCAGCCTGTCCGTCCCGTCGCCGTTCAAGGCCGAGCTGGGCCATATCATCCTGCGGACCGAGGCGACCGGGCAGCACGCCGACCAGACGATCGAGCGCTATGGGCTGGAAGGCACGCTCTCGGGCGACGCCGACAGGCATCTGAATGTGCGTGCACGGGGCTCGCTGGCGAACTGGTCGGTCACCAACCGGGGCGACCAGCCGGGCACCGGCTTCAAGGCGTCGATACGCTCCGTGGCGCTGCGCTACGACGTGGACGGGCTGGACCGCGCCCGGGCCGAGCGGCTGCGCGCCGCGGCCCGTGCGTTCTCGGCCGAGCGGCGGGGTGCGATGGCGGCGGCCCCGGGTGGAAGGATGCCAGACATGACGCCGGCGGCGCGGGCGCAGCTCGGCGCGATGATCGACGCGCTTGGCGGCCTGATGAACCGCGTGAAGCTGGACGAGACCATCCAGGGCGTGCATTTCGAGGCGAGCAACGGCAGCGCGGTCGATGCCGGCCGGATCCGGCTTGGCATGGTGGGCGATGCCCGCAATGGGCGGCTGACGGCGTATTGCGACATCGACGTCAGCGATCCGGCGGCGAGCATGGTGCCGATGGAATACGCCAGCTACATGCCGCGCCGGATCGTTATCAGGCCCACGCTCTCCGGCGTCCGGACCGGCGCCCTGCTGCAGTGGCTGCGCGACGCTGCGGCCGACGGTGGCAACCTGGTGGCATTGCAGGCCCGCGCGGCGGCGTTGCTGGACGAACCCGGGTCGCGCGCCGGCATCGAGAATCTGCTGGTCGAGGCCGGCCCGCTGCGGCTCGACGGGTGGGCGCGGCTGCGGCCACGGCCGGACGGACCGCCGGGGTTCGATGTGCATCTGGCTGCAACGGGCCTGGATGCGATGATTGGCACGCTGCAGCAGGACCCGCGGGCGATGCAGGTGCTGCCGATGGTGTTCATCGCCAAGGGCATGGCCAAGCCGCAGGGCGACAGCCTGGTGTGGGACATCGCCTTCAACGGCGGCGCCGTGATGGTGAACGGGATTCCGTTGGGGCAGGCTCAACCCGGGCTGAGGCCGCCGGCCAGCAGGCGGTAGAGCACCACGTCGCGAACCGTCCGGTCCTCAAGTTCCCGCGTCGTCGGGACGGCGTAGGCAGCGAACGGCGCCAGCCCGGTCTTCGGCAGGTAGGCTCGGCCGGGATCGGCGATCCAGACCTTGGCGACGGCGGCCATGGCGGCCAGCCACGGCAGGATGTGCGCCGTCATCGGCGCCTCATAGCAGATGTCGCCGCACAGGATGATGTCCCATCGGCAGGCGCTGCCGACGACATCGCCGGAGAGCGTGATCCCGGCCGGCATAGGGCGTGACGACCCGGGGCGGTTGTCCGTCATCATGGCGGAGGGGGCCAAACCATTGGCCGCGGCGTTCAGCGCGATCGCGGCCAGTGCCAGCCTGTCGATCTCCGCCGCCTCGACCGAGGCCGCCCCCGCCAGGGCGCAGGCAATCGCGGCGATCCCGCCGCCGGCGGCGAAGTCCAGCACCCGCTTGCCGGCGACGAGGCTCGGATTGTCCAGGATGTGCCGGGCGAACGCCTGCCCGCCGGGCCAGGCGAAGGCCCAGAACGGCGGCTCGACGTTACGCTCGGCAAGCCAGGCCTCGGTCGCCTGCCAGATCGGCGTGATCTCGGTCGCCAGGTGCAGCGGAATCTCCGGCACCAGCGGCGCGCGGCCGAGGACGGTGTTGGCGCGGATGAAGTCGTCCGCGCCGCTCAAAGCCAGCCCGTCAGCACGGCCAGGCCGATGGCCAGCCCGGCCTCGCGGTTGGAGCGGAACAGCCGCAGGCAGCCGGCCGGGTCATTGATGTCCAGCGCCACCACCTGCCGCCCGAGCAGCACCGCCGGCAGGACCAGCATCGGGTAGAACCAGACGCCAAGCCCGGCGAGCCACCCCGCCAGCACCAGCAGCATCATGGTCCCGGCATAGCAGGCGGCCAGGAACGGTCGGGTCTTTTCCCCGAACAGCCGCGCCGTGGAGCGGACGCCGACGATCGCGTCGTCCTCCCGGTCCTGGTGCGCATAGATCGTGTCGAAGCCCAGGTCCCACAGGATCGCCGCGGCATACAGCGCGGCCCAGGCCCAGCTGATGCGATCGGCGGCGGCGGTGTAGCCCATCGGGGCGCCGAAGCCGAAGGTGAACCCCATCACCAGCTGCGGCCACCAGGTCACCCGCTTGGCCAGCGGATACAGCCCCACCAGCACCAGCGACAGCACGCCCAGCACCTGTGACTTCAGGTTGAGCTGCAGCAGGATCATCAGCGCCAGCAGCAGCAGCGTGCCCAGGAAGGTCAGCGCCTGCAACGGCTGCAAGGCTCCCGAGGCCAGCGGACGGCCAATGGTGCGCGCGACCTTGCGGTCGATGTCGCGGTCCCACAGGTCGTTGATGACGCAGCCGGCCGAGCGCATCAGCAGGCTGCCGATGCCGAACAGGGTCAGCAGGCGGAGGGTCTCGTGCATGGGAGCCCGGGCCAGCAGAATGCCCCACAGTCCGGGAAGAAACAGCAGCCAGGTGCCGATGGGCCTGTCCACGCGCGCCAGAAGCAGGTAGGGCAGCCAGGCACGTGGCAGGCGGGCGACCCAACCGGTCGAGACGATATCGGTGTGCATAAGGGAGACGTTTGTGCGCTCAGGCATGGTTCCGTCAACCGATCATAATCCAGTTTCATGATCCGTCTGCATGTGACGGACCCGCTGGCCGCCGGCGCGACCATCGAGCTCAGCGCCGGCCAGGCGCACTATCTTGGCAGCGTCATGCGCCGCTCGGCCGGCGATGGCGTGCGGCTGTTCAACGGGCGGGACGGCGAGTGGGATGGCCGCATCACCAGCTTGGGACGTGGAAAGGCTGGCGTCGCCGTTGAATTCCTCGTCAGGCCGCAGGCGGACGACGCCGATACTTGGCTGATGTTCGCCGTGCTGAAGCGCGACCAGACCGATCTCGTGGTGCAGAAGGCCACGGAACTCGGCGTTTCCGCCCTGTTGCCGGTGTTCACCGAACGCACCAACGCCGCGCGGGTCAATGAAGACCGGCTGCAGGCTATCGCCATTGAGGCGGCGGAACAGAGCGAGCGGCTGACCGTCCCGGCGCTGCATCCCGCTCGGCCGTTGGCGGATGCGCTGGCGGCATGGCCCGCGGCTCGCCCCCTGTTCGTTGCCATGGAACGTACCGACGTCCCGCCGCTGGCCTTGTCCACGCCGCATTCCGGCCTGCTGGTCGGCCCGGAAGGCGGCTTCGGACCGCGTGATCACGCGGTGCTGAAACAGTTCGATTTTGTCCGCCCCGTGTCGCTCGGGCCACGCATCCTGCGGGCCGAAACCGCGGCGATCGCCGGTATCGTCTTGCTGCAAGCATCCAGGTATGGCTAGTACCTAAACCGTGACCTATATGCACTGAGCATTCCGGTCACCGGCCGACCCGTACGATTGGGCGCAAATCGGCGATCACAACCGACCTGTTTTGGGAGCCCTATGTCCAATCCCGGAGACGCCGATCACACGCCCCTGACGTCGGTCCGCCAGATGGCCGCGTATCTCGCCGACGGCTGCAAGCCGCCGGGTGAATTCCGCATCGGCACCGAACATGAGAAATTCGGCTTCCGCCATGCTGACCTTGCGCCGCCGCCGTATCGGCCGGCGGACGGCCAGCCGGGCAATATCCACGATCTGCTGCTCGGGCTGGCCGCCTGCGACGGCACGCTGATTCTCGACGGCGACAACCCGATTGGCGTCAAGCAGGGCGCCGACTCCATCTCGCTGGAACCGGCCGGGCAGCTGGAGCTGTCCGGCGCGCCGCTGCGCACGCTGCACGAAACGCAGCAGGAGCTGGAGGCGCATTTCGACCAGGTGCGCAGCGTCTGCCGCGACCTCGACACGGGCTTCGCGCCGCTGGGCTTCCATCCGCTGGCGAAGCGCGAAGCGATGCCGTGGATGCCGAAGGGCCGCTACGCCATCATGAAGCGCTACATGCCGCTGGTGGGCAGCCTGGGGCTGGACATGATGACCCGCACCTGCACGGTGCAGGTCAACCTGGACTTCGCCTCCGAGGCGGACATGCGACGGAAGCTGCGCGTCTCCCTGCTGCTGCAGCCGCTGGCCACCGCGCTGTTCGCCAACTCGCCGTTCACCGAAGGCCGGCCGAACGGCTTCCTGTCCTACCGCGCGCATGTCTGGACCGACACCGATGTGCAGCGGTCCGGCATCCCGAAGGTGATGTTCGAGGACGGCTTCGGCTTCGAGCGTTATGCGTCCTGGGTGATCGAGCACGTGCCGATGTACTTCGTCTATCGCGACGGCGGCTACATCGACGTCGCGGGGAAGTCCTTCGCCGCTTTCATGGCCGGCCGTGTGCCCGAGCTGGCGGGCGAGACCGCGACGCTGGGCGACTTCGCCGATCATGTCACCACCGCCTTCACCGACGTGCGGCTGAAGCGCTTCCTGGAGATGCGCGGCGCCGACGCCGGCCGGGCCGACATGATGCTGGCGCAGTCCGCCCTCTGGGTCGGCCTGCTGTACGACGACGCGGCCCTGGCCGCGGCCGAGTCGCTGCTGCGCGGCGCCGGCTGGGAGGATGCGGTCGCCGCCCGTGCCGCCGTCCCTCGCCAGGGCCTGGCCACGCCGTGGCGCGGCGGCACGCTGCGCGACATCGTCCGGGATGTGGTGGCGATTGCCCAGGACGGTCTGCGGGCCCGCGGCCTGCAGGATGCGGCTGGCAACGACGAACGGATTTTCCTGGCGCCGCTGCAGGCGATCGCCGAGGGCGCGCCGACGCAGGCGGAACACTGGCTGGCGCAGTACCATGGCCCCTGGCGCGGCGACGCCAGCCGCATTTTCGCCGAAGCGGCGATCTGATCGGCGGTGCAACGTGCGCTTGCCGGGCGCGGGGTAAAGCCTCATAACCCCACGCCCAATGAGCATCGCCGACGACATTCGCGGAACCCTCGCCCCGCCGCATCCGGCCGGGCGTCCCTTCATCTTTGGCGGCATTGTCGCCATCCTGTTCGGAGTTGCCATCGGCGCCTGGCTGGTCTGGCTCGGGCTGCTCTGGACGGCGTTCTGCCTGTTCTTCTTCCGTGACCCGCAGCGTGTGCCGCCGCAGCGGCCGGGGCTGTTCCTCGCCCCGGCCGACGGCCGCATCGTCTCCATCGGCCAGATCCCGCCGCCGGCGGAGCTCGACCTGGGCAACGAGCCGCGCTGGCGGGTGTCCATTTTCCTGACCGTGCTGAACGTGCACGTGAACCGGGTGCCGGCCGATGGCGTCGTGACCCGCGTCACCTACCATCACGGCGCCTTCGTCAGCGCCAGCCTGGACAAGGCGAGCGAACAGAATGAGCGCAACGCGGTGGCGATCCGCCTGCCGAACGGGCAGGAGATCGCCGTGGTGCAGATCGCCGGCCTGATCGCCCGGCGCATCCTGTGCACGGTGAAGCAAGGTGAAACAGTGACCGCCGGCGCGCGCTTCGGTATCATCCGCTTCGGCAGCCGCACCGACCTCTATTTGCCGGTGGGCGTCAGGCCGCTGGTCCTGGAGGGACAAACCATGGTGGGTGGCGAGACGGTGATCGCCGAACTGGGGTCATGAGCGATCGGCCGGGCCCTTCCCCGATCCATCGCCTGCGGCGCTACCGGCCGCGGAAGCGGCAGCGTCCGCGCTACCACGGGCCGTCGTTCAACCGCATCATCCCCAACCTGATGACCATGCTGGGGCTGTGCGCCGGGCTGACCTCGATGCGGCTCGGGCTGGAAGGCCGGTTCGGTGCGGCCGTGGTGGCGATCATGATCGCCGCCGTGATCGACGGGCTGGACGGCCGCCTCGCCCGGCTGCTGAAGGCAACCAGCCGGTTCGGTGCGGAGTTCGACAGCCTGTCCGATTTCCTGTGCTTCGGCGTGGCGCCGCCGTTCGTGCTGTACCTATGGTCGCTGCACCGCGGCGGCGCGTTTGGGTATGCGCCGTGCATCGTGTTCGCGGTGTGCATGGCGTTGCGGTTGGCACGGTTCAACGCCTCGTTGGAAAGCGGTCCGCGTCCGGCCTATGCGTACAATTTCTTCACCGGCGTGCCGGCGCCGGCCGGGGCCTGCCTGGCGCTGTTTCCGCTGTTCCTCGGTCTCGAAGCGCAATCCCTGGGACTGACGTGGCTGCAGAATGCGGCCCAGTATCCCCTGCTGTGCGCCGCTGTGCTGCTTGGCACCGCGATGCTGCTGGTTTCCACGCTGCCGATCTGGAGCTTCAAGAACTTCAAGGTGCCGGCGGAATACGTGCTGCCGCTGCTGCTGGGCGTGTGCGCGTATGTCGTCGTGATGATCGCCGATCCGTGGGCGGCGCTGGCGGCGGCGAGCTTCATCTACCTGGGGATGATCCCGCTGAGTATCCGCAGCTTCAGGCGGCTGCGGCAGGAGGCCGAGGCGTTGCGGGACGAGACCGATACGGGGCGGCGGGAGAGCGCGTAGGGGCAGTTCCGGCCAACAAGAAACGCTCACTGCGCATTAGGCAGCCGCAACGAGGGGATTGTAAGCCATTGATTGGCCGTCTCGGTGCAGGCTTTACAGCCACCCGCCCGCCCGGCATCACTGCCGCATCCTGCCGCCCTGTCTCGTATGCCCGCCAGCCGACCATCCGCCGAGTTCCGCTACCATGCCCTGCGCCGCCTGGCCTGTCAGGCAGCGGAAGCTGATCTGGCTGCGGCCGGGCCTGTCGTTGAACTGCGCCCGATCGATGCGGCTGCCCTGGATGCGTTCAAGACCCGGTCGCCGCGACGTGTCACCTGGCCGTGACCGGAGATGACCGCCGATTGGCGCCGTGGGCATGCGGCCCGGTTTGAGCTGGCGGTATGGCGCGGCGGCATCCTGTGCGCGCTGGTGCTGGGGCGGCCGTCGCCAAGAGCCACTCACATGTCGCTGCACGACCTGGAGGACAACCCGGCCCCTGACTATCCGCTGCGGCGCAAGGTGGCGGCCGTGGTGGTCACCGCCTTGGATGTCTATGCAACAGCCCTCGGGAAGCATGATCTGCGGCTGGTCGATCCGCTTCCTGCGCTGATCCCGTTCTACTGTTCGCCTGACATGGGGTTTGAGCTTGTGACACCGCACGGTGAGGCACCATGTTCCAGGCGGAGCATCCGACCATGAAGCACGCGCCCCGCCTTGAAACCCGTCCCGCACCGGCCGCGGTGAACCGTCGGAAGCGTGCGAACGCGGCTGAAACCATCCCGACACTGGAGGAGGCCCGCATGCGTCTGGCGGTATCCCGCGGCCACGCAAAGCCATGGTTGACCCCGGTTGTGATCGAATCGCCGGAGGATGTGCCGGAGTTGCTGGGGCCGGAGATCTACCGGAAACCTTGAGACGTTCCCGATCCACGGCCTGTTGGTTGTGCTGGGCTCTTGAGCCCCCTCCAGGCCGGTCTGTTACTGATGCTACCAGACGATCCTACTACGGTTTGCTTCAGGATCGACGGCGGAGGCGCCTGGCGTTTGCCCGCGACCGCTTCAGATAGGGCGCCAGCACCGCGGCATGGCCCCGGCCGGTCATTGCAGCCAGCGCCGAAGCCTGCATGGCCGCCACCTTCTCCGTCACCATCCGTTGGTATTCGGCGGCGCTGCACGCGCCCTGCGCCATCATGGTCGTGCGGTGGAAGATCGTCTCCCACGATGTTGCGGTCAGTTGCGCCATCATGACCGGAAGTCCGGCAGCCGATCGGCGGGTGCGCTTCTTTTTCATGCGGTTGCAGATGAGCGGGCCGGCTGTGGCTCGCAAGGCTCCCACGCGCCCGTATGCGAGCCCTCCCCAAACTGTTGGCGACGGAGCCCGATCCTGCACGGACCGGAAACCTGCCGGAATTATTCGGCCGCCCGTCGGGGCACCTTGGCTGACGCGGCCTTGGCCGGCGCTTTCTTTGCCGCCGTGGCCTTCTTCGCCGCCGGCTTGGCCGGCGCCTTCCCGGCCGCCTTCTTCGCCGGAGCCTTGCGTGGGGCTTTCTCCGCCGCTTCGGGCGCCGCCTTGGACGCCGCCGCCTTACCCTTGCGTGCCCCCGCGCCGCGCGGCTTCAGCGCCTTGCCCTTCTCGGCCAGCAGCTTCACCGCCTCGTCGAGGGAAATATCCTCCATCGCCACCCCGCGCGGCAGGGTGGCGACCATCTTGCCGTGCTGCACATAGGGGCCGAACCGTCCCTTGCGCACCGTGACAAGGTCCTTGTTGTCCGGATGCGGGCCGATGGTCCGCACGCTCGCCAGCTTCTTCGCCAGCAGGTCGACGGCGCGGTTCAGGCCCAGGGCCAGCACGTCGTCGTCCCGGTCCAGCGAGCCGAACACCGCCCCCATCTTCACGTACGGCCCGAACCGGCCAATGCCGACCTCGATGGGGTCCTTGGTTTCGGGGTGGAGGCCGACGACGCGGGGCAGGGCCAGCAGCTTCAGCGCCTGCTCCAGCGTCAGTTGCTCGCCGTCCATGCCGCGCGGCAGCGAGGTCCGCTTCGGCCGCACCTTCTTGTCCTCGCCCGCCTCGCCCTGCTGCACGTACAGGCCGTACGGACCGCGGCGGACCGTAATCTCCTCGCCGGTGTCCGGGTGGACGCCCAGGGAGCGCATGCCGTCCTTCAGCGTCTCGGCCTGGTCATCGCTGCCGGCATCGATCGCCAGGCGGCGGGTGTACTGGCAGGCCGGGTAGTTCGAACAGCCGATGAAGCTGCCATAGCGCCCGAGCTTCAGCCCCAGCCGCCCGGTGCCGCAGGCCGCGCACACCCGCGGGTCCGTCCCATCCTCCCGCGGCGGGAAGAAATGCGGCCCCAGATCGGCGTCCAGCGCGTTGATGACGTCGCTTATCTTCAGATCGCGGGTCTGCTCGACCGCCTTGGAGAATTCCTCCCAGAAGGCGCGCATCACAGCACGCCAGTTCAGCGCGCCGGCGGAGATCTCGTCGAGCTTCTCCTCCAGGCCGGCGGTGAAGCCCGTGTCGACGTAGTGCTCAAAGAAGCTGACCAGGAATGCGGTGACCAGGCGGCCGCGGTCCTCCGGCACGAAGCGGCGCTTCTCCAGCTTCACATACGCGCGATCCTGCAGCACCGACAGGATCGAGGCATAGGTGGAGGGACGGCCGATGCCGAGCTCCTCCAGCTTCTTCACCAAGCTGGCTTCCGAGTAGCGCGGCGGCGGCTGGGTGAAATGCTGGGAGGCGTCCACCTTCTGCCGCTTCAGCGGGTCGCGCTCGCTCATCGGCGGCAGCATGCGGTTGTCGTCGTCGTCCGGCGCGCCCTCGGCCTTGTCGTCGGTATCCTCGCGATACAGCTTCAGGAAGCCGTCGAAGGCGATGATCGAGCCGGTGGCGCGCAGCTTGATGCCCTTGCCGTCGGTGACGTCCACCGCGACCTGGTCGATCTCGGCCGACTGCATCTGTGAGGCGACGGCGCGCTTCCAGATCAGTTCATACAGCCGCCGCTGCTCCGGCGTCAGGTGCCGCGCCAGGCTGTCCGGCGTGCGGGAGACGTCGGTCGGGCGGATCGCCTCGTGCGCTTCCTGGGCGTTCTTCGCCTTGCTGGTGTATTCGCGCGGCGCCGCCGGCAGGTAGTTGGCGCCGAAGCTGCCCTTCACATGATCGCGAATGCTGTGGATCGCCTCGCGCGCCATCTGCACGCCGTCGGTTCGCATATATGTGATCAGGCCGGTGGTCTCGCCGCCGATATCGACGCCCTCATACAGTGCCTGCGCCAGCCGCATCGTCTGCTGGGCGCCGA
Source organism: Rhodopila globiformis (assembly GCF_002937115.1). Lineage (GTDB taxonomy): Bacteria > Pseudomonadota > Alphaproteobacteria > Acetobacterales > Acetobacteraceae > Rhodopila > Rhodopila globiformis. The sequence continues at coordinate 29,839 of NZ_NHRY01000236.1, forward strand.
AGCCGAGCTTGCGGGACGCCTCCTGCTGCAGGGTGGAAGTGGTGAACGGCGGCGGCGGGTTGCGCTTGACGCGGCGGCGCTCGACCGAGCCGACGGTGAACTGCCCGGCCTCGACCGCGGCCTTGGCGGCCAGGGCCAGCGCCTGATTATTGAGGTCGAACTGGTCCAGCCGCTTGCCGTCCAAATGGGTGAGACGCGCGGTGAACGGCGCGCCGGCGGGGGTCAGGAACAGCGCTTCGATGGTCCAATATTCGCGCGGCCGGAATACCTCGATCTCGGCCTCGCGGTCGCAGATCAGGCGCAGGGCGACGGACTGGACGCGGCCGGCGCTGCGGCTGCCCGGCAGCTTGCGCCACAGCACGGGGGACAGCGTGAACCCGACCAAATAGTCCAGCGCGCGGCGGGCCATGTAGGCCTCGATCAGCGGTTGGTCGAGGTCGCGCGGGTGCGCCATCGCCTGCTGGATGGCGTTGCGGGTGATCTCGTTGAACGTGATGCGGCGGACCTTGACGCCCTTCAGGGCGTGCTTGTCCTCCAGCATCGAGCGCACGTGCCAGGAAATCGCCTCCCCTTCCCGGTCCGGGTCGGTGGCGAGATACAGGATTTTCGCGCCTTTCAGGGCCTTGGCGATGGCGCCGACCTGCTTGTCGCCGCGGGCGTCGGACTCCCAGTCCATGGCGAAGTCCTCGTCCGGACGGACGCTGCCGTCCTTCGGCGGCAGGTCGCGCACGTGTCCGAAGCTGGCCAGGACTGTGTAGCCACCACCGAGGTACCGGTTGATGGTCTTGGCCTTGGCGGGAGATTCAACGACGACGACGTCAGACATTGATGTGTGCGCTATCCTAATCAATGGCATCCGGCAAGAGTGCGACGCGGCTGCCTGGCAAGGTCTCTACACGGCCAGCCAGTTCCAATTCCAGCAGAACCGCAACCGTGACGGGTGGCGACAGTTGGCAGCGCCGCACCAGATCGTCAACCAGCGTCGGCTCCGGCGACAGCAGATCGAGAACCTGTCTACGTGCTTCCGACGCCACCGGAGCCACGCCGAGGCCGGACAATTCCGCCTGCTCGCAAATTCCTGATCGCCGCGGCCGCGGCTCGGCGGGCGCCAGTGGCAGGTTGTCGAGCACGTCGGCGGCGGATTCGACCAGCACAGCCCCCTGGCGGATCAAATCATTGCCACCCCTGGCGCGGGGATCGAGCGGCGAGCCGGGGACGGCGAACACCTCCCGCCCCGCCTCTTGCGCGAACCGGGCGGTGATCAGGCTGCCGGAGCGCAAGGCGGCCTCCACCACCACGACGCCCAGCGACAGGCCGGCGATGATGCGGTTGCGGCGGGGGAAGTGCCGCGCCTGCGGGACCGTGCCGATGGGCGCCTCGGTTACCAGCAGGTTGGTGCCGGCGATGCGCCGATGCAAGTCCGCGTTCTCCGGCGGGTAGGGCTGGTCGATGCCGCCGGCGATCACCGCGATGGTCCGGCCGGTGCGCATGGCGCCCTGGTGGGCGGCGGTGTCGATGCCGCGGGCGAGGCCGGAGACGACCACCAGAGACTGCGCCAGCTCGGCCGCCAGCGCCTCGGCCATGCGCTGGCCGTTGGCCGAGGCGTTGCGGCCGCCCACCGCCGCCACGCAGCGCTGCTGGGCCAGAGGCGCGTCGCCGTGGAACACCAGGCAGGGCGGCGCGTCGTCCAGCAGGGCGAGCAGCGGCGGATAACCGGGGTCGCCGAGGAACACCACCCGGCCGCCCAGGTCATAGGTGCGTTGCAGTTCCTGCTCGGCATCGGCCCGGCTCATGATGGCCGAGGTCCGGCCGGCGGCGCGGGCGAGGCGCGGCAGGGCGTCCAGCGCCGCCGCGGGCGTGCGGTAGCGGTCGAGCAGGCGGCGGTAGGTGACCGGACCGACGCCCTCGGCGCGGGTCAGGCGGAGATGGTCGATCTGGCTGGTCCAGTCAGGCATGCCGGCTTCGTTCCTGCGGACCGCCGGCCGGGTTGCCGGCGGATCGGCCTCAGGCGGCGCCCGCCTTCTTCTGGCCGATGCGCGGCTCGGTGCCCGCGATCAGCCGGCGGATGTTGGCCTGGTGCCGGACGAACACCAGCACGGCAATGGTAAAGGCAAGCTTAACGAGGGAGAAATTTTCCACAACCAGCGCCGCAAGGGGGGCGAACGCGAAGGCGGCGAGCGCGGCCAGCGACGAGAAGCGCGCCACCCCGGCGACGATCAGCCAGACGGCACAGGCCGCGGTGCCGATGGGCCAGGAGGCGGCGATCAGCACGCCGAGGCCGGTGGCGACGCCCTTGCCGCCCTTGAACTTCAGCCAGACCGGGAACAGGTGGCCCAGCACCGCGGCCAGCCCGGCCAGCAGGGCGAGTTCGTAACTGGCAACGGCCTGGACGATCAGCACGGCGGCGGCGCCTTTCAGCCCGTCCAGCAGCAGCGTTGCGGCGGCCAGGCCCTTGCGGCCGGTGCGCAGCACGTTGGTGGCGCCGATATTGCCCGAGCCGATGCCGCGGATGTCGCCCAGACCGGCAGTCCTGGTCAGCAGCAGGCCGAAGGGGATCGACCCCAGCAGGTAGCCGAACAGCATCAGGGCGAGCGTCAGAAGCACGTCGGGCATGGGGTGCATCAATCCATCAAGACAGGGGCCGATCGCGGGCGCGCCGGCCGGGCGACGCTCGATAGCGCCAAATCGGCGGCGCGGCGATAGGGGTCGTGAACCGGACGATCGCGCCGCTGGGGATAGCCAGCGTTACGGCACACCGCGCGCAGGTGGCTCCGTCACCCGGCTTGGCTGTATGCACAGGCAGCGGGCCGGCGCCTAACAAGAAACTACCCCGATGGTGGGGGACGAGCCTGCCCTGGTCGCCCCATAGCTTCATGCAGGGTGGGTCGGCCGCGCCGGCCGGTGGTGAACTATGGGGCATGACCCGTTCGCTGCGGAGCGTTCGCATCCTGATGCCGGTTGCCTGGCGCGCCATGCCGGCAGCCGGTCGGCTCAGGTCAAACGCCTGGCCATGTCGGCTTTGCGCGCGATCATCTTGTCGGCGAGCGCGCTGGTGCCGCCATTCCCGGTGACGGCCCGCCGGATCGCGGCATCGGGAATGCGTGTCACCACGGCGATGGCCGCATTGATCGCGGCGGGGCTCATGTCCCCGAACAGCCTGATCGCGTGGGGATTGTCCGCGTCCTGGCGCAGCGTGTCGATCTCACGGACACACGTGCCGAACGCCTTGCCCTTCGGGTCGCCCTGCGCCCGGAACGCCAGCGCGCCGCCGACGTCGAGCGTCATGACCACGCCGTTGGCGACGCCCTGGTTGTCGCCGTCGTATCCGGCGGCGTCCCAGTTGGCGGTCCAGGCGTGCACGCCGAGCCAGTGCTGCGCCTGCCGGCGCTCGGCATCGGTGAGCTGCGAAACGCGCGTCTTCTCAAGCGCGATGAACGCGGTCGCAACCTGGTTTGGTTGCTTCGCGGCCACATAGGCCAGCGTTGGCGCCCCGGCGAGCTGATAGAGCCTCGCCGCGATGATCTCGTTGCGGGCGTGCGCGGGCGACTCCAGTGACTTCACGTGGAACCGCCGGCCGGTCTCGTCCTGAAAGACGCCACCCGGGTTGGTTCCCATCTGCCCGCCGACCTTCCGCATGCTGGCCGTGTCGATGGCAGGAGGATCCGCGGTTGCATCCACGGCGATGATTGTCTTCGTCCGCCTGACAAGCGCGAGCTGCGCCGGCGTCTCGATCGCGCCTGCGCGCGCGCGGCGAACCTCCCGGATGGCCTGCTCGGGCGGCATGCCCAGCTCGACGAGAAGCCGGGCAGCGATCATGCCGGCCCGGCCGAGCCCGCCCTTGCAATGCACGACCACATCGGTGCCGCTGCGCAGCAACGCGCGGATGTCCTGGCCATCCGTCTCCCATTGCTGCTCGAATGCCTCGGCCGGAACCGAGTAATCCGCGATGGGCAGATGCCGCCAGTCGAGCCCCAGGGTCCGGATTTCCGCGCCGAGGTGCGGCACCTTGAGCGCCGCGAGTTCGGCTGGCTCGACCAGCGTCAGCACCAGGCGCGCGCCCCAGGCGACGATGACGGCCAGGTCCGCCGCGAGGTCGCGGGCCCAGGCCCCGGTCGCCGCGGCATTGTCATGCTTGCCGGGGCAGAATGTGATGCCGATCCGCCCATGCGAGGGGCTGGCACGCACGTCCGCAATCTGAAGCGGGTGTGTCTGGCTTGTCCGCGCGCCGGCCATGCTGCAGTCTCGAAAAAGGGAATCGGTTGGCGAAGCAGGAATACCGCAACGGTCGGCGTCTCGCCACTTGCGGCAGATTACGCCTGTCAACACGGGGCGGAACCGGGTGCCGCTGCTCCGGCCATGGTTGGGCGTGTGCCCGTCGGTATCAGGATAGGGCGACGGTTGGAGAAGGATCTGGCGCCCGGTCCGTTGCTTCACCGTCATGGCCGGGCGTGTCCCGGCCATCTGCGCTTCAACGGTGGGGGGCGGATGACCGGGACATGCCCGGCCATGACGATAGAGAGACGACCTTGCTCCTCCAGTCCGCTTATCCTGATATCGACGGACACACGCCCGGCCATGACGGAGAGGGAACGGCCCTCACCTTGCCGGAAGGCAACGCACCTTGCGCCCCACGGCTCTCCAGCCGTCTATACCAGCGAATAGCCCGATCCCTGGATGCTGACGCCGCGCCCCTTCGCCTCCTCGATCCAGCCGTACTCCTTCAGGATCTGCTGGCTGTAGGTCACCCGGCCGTTCACCTTCTCCGCCGGCTCGCTGGCCAGCAGCAGCGCGGCCCGGGCCATCAGCATCGGTGGCTCGCCCTTCGGGTCGTCTATGCCGGTGACCAGCTTGTGGTGGATCGTGCCCGGCGTCGGCACCACCTGCGAGGGCGAGACGGCGGTGACGCTGATGCCGCCATGGTGCGCGACCTCCTGCGCCAGCCCCTGGGTGAAGCGTTCCAGCGCCGCCTTGGTGGTGCCATACATGACGCCGCCGCGCACCGCCTGGTCCTGATACGGCCCCCGCCCGGGGCCGATGGCGGCGCCAGAGCTGATATTGACGATCGCGCCGGCGCGGCGCGGGACCATGTCCTTCAGCACCTCCTTCGACAGGATGAACGGCGCGTGCACGTTGATCGCGAAGCAGCGCATCCAGCGATTGGTGGGATAGGTCTCGGTCGGCAGATAGTAGTTCAGCGCCGCATTGTTCACCAGGATGTCGATCGGGCCATAGGCGTCGCGCGCCGCCTGCACCAGGGCGATGCATTCGGCCTCGGACGACACGTCGGCGGTGACCGCGGTTGCCTCGCCGCCCCTGTGGCGGATCAGCGCGACGGTGCGGGCGAGGGAGCCTTCCAGCATCCGGTGGTCGCCTTCGTTCAGCGTGCGGGCGGCGCACACCACCCGGGCGCCCTCGGCCGCGAACAGTTCGGCGATCTGCTGGCCGATGCCGCGGCTGGCGCCGGTGACGATGGCGACCTTGCCTGTCAGTTTTCCCATGGTTGGTTTCCTCCTGCGGGACACATCATCCGGCAGGAGGCACCCACGAGGCAACCAGCCCATCGGATCGGCGTTCGGCGCCCATCGTCATATCCAGGAAAGCCGCAATGAAATATGTTTCCGTAACTTTCGCCGCCGCGTTGCTGAGCCTTGCCGCCGTCCCCGCCATGGCCGCGCTGTCGTCCGAGGACAGGACCTTCGCCACCAAGGCCGCCGCCGGCGGCCAGGCCGAGGTCGCCTTCGGGCAACTGGCGAAGGACAATGCCTCTTCCCCGGCGGTGAAGCAGTTCGGCGAGCGGATGGTCACCGACCATACCCAGGCGAACGAGGCCCTGATGGAGGTGGCCAGAAACCAGGACCTGAAACTGCCCGATGGCCTGGATGCGAAGGACCAGGCGCAGGAACGGAAGCTCAGCACGACAAAGGGCAGGGCGTTCGACCGGGCCTATATGCAGGACATGGTGCGGGACCATAAGCAGGACGTGGCCGACTTCCGCAAGGAAGCCGAGAACGGCAAGGACCCGCAGCGGAAGGCGTTCGCCGCCAAGTACCTGCCGGTCCTGGAACAGCATCTGCAGATGGCCGAGTCCATCGTGGCGAAGTAGCAACGGCGCCTGACGGGCCCGGCCGATGTCCGTCAGGCGACCCGCCGTTCCTCCACCACGACGGTGTCGATGATCCCCTCCGGCTCATACATCCAGCGCGTCAGCGCCCCGGCAACCATCGCCCCCAGGATTGGCGCGAGCCAGAACAGCCAGAGCTGGCCGATATATTGCGGGCCGGCGAACAGCGCCGGCCCGGTGCTGCGGGCCGGATTGACGGAGGTGTTGGTCACTGGAATCGCAACGAGGTGGATCAGGGTCAGCGCCAGGCCGATGGGAATGCCGGCGAAGCCCGAGGCAGCGCCCTTGGACGTGGTGCCGATGATGACGAACAGGAAGAAGAACGTCGCCACCACCTCGGTTATCAGGCAGGACGTCAGCCCGTACTTGCCGGGACTCAGATCGCCATAGCCGTTGGCGGCGAAATTGCCCGGCACCCAGCCGGGCTTGCCCGAGGCAATCACCCAGAGCACCGCGGCCGCGGCGACCGCGGCGATCACCTGGGCGATGATGTAGGGAACGACATGCTTGTTGGCGCACCGGCCGGCCGCCCACAGGCCGAGCGTCACCGCCGGGTTGAAATGGCCGCCGGAGATCGGTCCGACGGCATAGGCCATGGTCAGGACGGTCAATCCGAACGCCAGCGCAACGCCCAGGAAGCCGATGCCCAGGCCAGGATACGCCGCAGACAGCACCGCCGCGCCGCAGCCGCCGAAGACCAGCCAGAATGTACCGAAAAATTCAGCGCTCACCCGTCTCGACAGGTCGTCTCGCATGCCACCCTCCAACTCATTGCGATATCGTTTTTTAGCTGGTCCTCATTATTATTGCCGGACGTGTCGTCGCAAGGCGACAAGCGTTACGAGCAATTGATGGTTTTCCGTTCATGCGAAAGATAACTTCTATTTGAACGCACGCCGCCCGGCGCAGCGTGTTCCAGTCGCCGCCGGCGTGCTTCCGCGCCGGCGTGCTTCCGCGCCGGATGGGAACGCGCCGGTTCATGTTGCCCGCGCATTGGTCAGTCCGGAATCGCTCCGCGATCCGGTGAGGACCGCGCTACGACGGCTTCATCGTCAGCAACGCATCCGCCACCGTCAGGCCGGAGCCGTCGGCATGGACGATGACCGGGTTCAGTTCGAACGCCTCCACCTGCCCGCGCAACGCCAGGGCGGCACGGGACAATGCCGCGACCAAGGCAGCAACCGGCGCCGGATCGACCGGCCTGGCGCCGCGGAAGCCGGTCAGCAGGCGGGCGGATTTCAGCGACAGTATCAGGCGCGTGGCCTCGGCGACATCGAGCGGCGCCGGCGCATGCACCACGTCGCCGAACAATTCGACCGTCGTGCCGCCGAATCCCAGCATCATGATCGGCCCGAACGTGGGATCATTGACCATGCCGATGACCAGCTCATGCCCTTTCGGCGCCATGCGCTGCACCAGCACGCCGTCGATCGTTGCGTGCGGCGCGTGCCGGCGCACGTCCGCCAGCATGGCCCGGTAGGCCGCAGTGACCGCGTCACCATCGGCAAGGTTCAGGCGCACGCCACCGGCCTCGGTCTTGTGCGGCAGGTCCGGCGACTGGATTTTCAGCACGACCGGGAAACCAAGCCGTTGCGCTGCCGCCACGGCATCGTCCTCGGCGTGGACCAGCCGTTCCTGCGCGGGCGGCAGCCAGGCGGACAACGCCTGCCTGGCCAGATATTCCGGCACCACGCGCGGCAGGCCGGGCTGCAGCCGGTCGGGCAGCGGCTCGAACGGCTCCGGCAACGGCCGCCGCAGGGCGTCGGCATAGTCGGCAAGCCGCCCCAGCGCCACGCCGACATTGCGCAGGTTGCTGTGCACGAACAGGCCGCAACCGGCGGCGGAGGCGCGTCCGAACGCCGAGGGCAGCGTGTAGCTCCACACCGTCATCGGCTTGCCGCACGTTTCCGCCACGGCACGGACCCGCTCGGCCTCCAGCGACGCGCGGGTCTCGCTGGCGAGCGACGTCACCAGCACGAGCATGTCGATCTCGTCCGAGCGGGCGAGATGTTCGATCACCGTCATCATCGCCGGCCCGGTGTTCGATCCCTGCGCGGTGACGTCGACCGGGTTGCCGGCGGCGCCGTAGGACGGCATCAGCGGCCGCAGCGCCGCCTGGGATGCCGCCGACAGGGCCGGCACCGCCAGGCCGTGCGCCGACAGCGTGTCCGCCATCCAGGCGCCGCCGCCGCCCGAGACGGTGATGATGCCGGCCCGCCGCCCTTTCGGCGGCGGACAGGTCAGCACGGTGCCGGCGATGGCCACGGCTTCGTCCATGTCGTCGGCCTCGAGCACGCCGTAGCGCCGGAACACGGCGTGATAGGCGGTGTGGGAACCGGACAAGGAAGCGGTGTGCGACGCCGTCGCCCTTGTTCCGGCATCGGATCGTCCGACCTTGATCGCGATCACGGGCTTGCCGAGGCGGCGGGCCTTTTCCAGCGCGGCGACGAAGGCGGGGCCGTTGCGTACCGCCTCGCAGAACAGCATGACGGCATGGGTGTGCGGGTCCTCGACCATGTAGTCGAGGAAGTCGGCCATGGTCAGGTCGACCTCGTTGCCGGTGGAGATCACGTAGCTGAAGCCGATGTCCGCCGCCTGGCCGCGGTTGAACAGCGCGAAGCCGATGCCGCCGGACTGCGCGATGACGCCGACGCGCTTCGGCGAGACCAGCGTGCGGGCGGCGTCCTCTTTCGTTTCCACCGTCGGGCTGAAGGTGGTGGCGACGCGGCCGAGGGCGTTGTAGTAGCCCTCGCAGTTCGGGCCGCAGACGCGGATGCCGGTGCGTTGCGCGACGGCCTGGAGTTCCGCCTGCATGGCGCTGGCGGCGCCGCCTTCCTCGGCGAAGCCGGAACTGATGATCAGGGAGTTTTTCACGCCGGCGCGGGCGCATTCCTCCACCGCCGCCGCCACGCCGGCCGCGGGGATCGCCACCAGGGCCAGATCCACGTCCGAAACGGCGCCGATGGACGGATAGCAAGGCAGGCCGTCGATTTCCCGGTAGCTCGGGTTGATCGGCAGGACGCGGCCGGGGAAACCGTTCTCCCGCAACTGGTGCAGAAGCCGGCCGCGGATGCGGTGCAGGTCAGGGGATGCGCCGAGAACCGCGATGGAGTCCGGCCAGAAGAAACTATGCAGCGCGTGCCCGGTCATTTGCGCGTCCCGGTGGGGATGTCCCGGAACGGCATGCCCTTGTCGGCGCGCGGGTCCTGCGGCAGGCCGAGCACGCGTTCGGCGATGATGTTCTTCATGATCTCGTCGGTGCCGCCGGCCAGGCGCAGCGCCGGCGAGTAGAGCAGCGCTTCCTCGAAAATTCCGGCCACCGGCATCGTTTCGCCCATGGCCGGCCCGGCCATGCCGATCATGTCGAGGCCGTAAGAGAGGATGTCCTGTAGTTTGTTGGCGGCAACGACCTTGACGATGGAGGATTCCGGCCCGGGCGTCTGGCCGCGCGACAACGCGGTGATGCCCCGGAACTTGGTGTATTTCAGCCCCTGTGAGCGGACGTAGAATTCCGCCAGCTTTTCCTGCACGGCGGAATCGTCGATCGCCGGGCCGTTCTCCAGCTCGATCGTTTGCGCCAAGCGGAACAGTTCGGCGACGTCCGGGCCGGGCGCGTCGCGCATGCCGTGCCGTTCGTTCATCAGCGTGGTCAGCGCCACCTTCCAGCCGGCGCCGACGGGACCGACGCGGCGGCTGTCGGGGATGCGGACATCGTTGAAGAACACCTCGTTGAAATGCGACGATCCGGAAATCTGCCGGATCGGCCTTATTTCGATGCCGGGCGTTTTCATGTCGAGGATGAAGAAGGTCAGCCCTTCATGCTTCGGCACGTCCGGATTGCTGCGCGCCACCAGGATGCCGAAATCGCTGTAGTGGGCGCCGGAGTTCCAGATCTTCTGGCCGTTGACGACCCACTCGTCACCCTGCTTCTCGGCCCGGGTGCGCAATGCCGCCAGGTCCGACCCGCCGCCGGGCTCGCTGAACAGCTGGCACCAGACTTCCTCGGCGCGCATCGCCGGCTTGACGAACCGCTCGCGCTGTTCCGGCGTGCCCCAGGTGCAGATCGTCGGCTGCGCGAGGTTGATGCCGATGCCGAACAGGCCGGTCAGCACGTCGTATTTCGCTTCCTCCTGGTTGTAGATCACGTGCTGGATGGGCGTGCCGCCGCCACCGCCCCATTCCACCGGCCAGTGGATGCCGACGAAACCGGCCTCGTACTTGCGGCGCTGGAAATCTTTCGCCCGCTCCATCGCGCCGGGCGCGTCCTGGCCGCGGCGGTAGCCTTCCACCGCGCCGGGCTTGCGGCGTTCGGCGTTGGCGTCGAGGAAGGCGCGGCACTTCGCGCGGAACGCGGCTTCTTCCGGTGTGTCTTCGAAGTCCATCGGGTGGCCTCCTTTATGCCGCGATCAGGTCGTTGCGGGCGCGCAGTTCATCGATCAGGCGATGCTTCCACTCGCGCGTGCCGCCGAGCGCCAGGCTCAGCAGCCGGGCGCGGCGGTAATACAGGTGGCAGTCCATCTGCCAGGTGAAGCCCATGCCGCCGTGGGTCTGGATGTTTTCCTTGGTGACGAACCATCCCGCCTCGGACGCGGCGATGCGGGCGACGGAGGCCGCGACCGGCAGTTCCGCGGCGCCGGTGTGCACCGCCCAGGCGCCGTAATAGGCGTTGGAGCGTGCCAGCTCGACCTGAATGTACATATCCGCCAGCTTGTGCTTGATGCCCTGGAACGAGCCGATCGGCCGACCGAAAGCGTAACGTTCCTTGGCGTAGGCGACGGCCATGTCCAGCGCGGCCTGGGCGCCGCCGACCTGCTCGAATGCCATCGGGACGGCGGCGTAGTCGAGAAGGCGATGGATCGTTCCGGGTCCAGTACTGCCCGGCAGCGGTTCGGCGCGCGCGGCGGTGAGGTCCAGGCGGGCGTGCGAGCGGGTGGGATCGATGGTGGCGACGGTCTCGCGGCTGACGCCGGGGGCGTTCAGGTCGACGATGTGCAGCCAGGCATGGCGGCCGCCGCCGTTGACCGCGACCACGGCGAAGTCGGCGATATCGCCGTCCGGCACCGCCAGTTTCGTTCCGGTCACGTGACCCGAGGCGATGGAATGCAGCAGCTTCGCCGGGTCCGCCGGGCCGGGCTGCTCGGCCATCGCGAAGGTGCCGATGACCTCGCCGGACGCGAGCTTCGGCAGCCAGTGCTGCTTCTGATGCTCCGAGCCGAACAGCATGATCGCCTCGGTCGCCAGATAGACCGAGGACGAGAACGGCACCGGCGCCACCGCGCGGCCGAGTTCCTCGGCCAGCACGCAGACGCCCAGGCGGCCGAGGCCGACGCCGCCGTACTCCTCGGGAATTGCCGCCCCGGTCCAACCCATCTCCGCGATCGCCCGCCAAAGGTCGGCCGCGTAGGGCTCGGACGTCTCCAGGATGCGGCGCGGCACCGAGGGCGGGCAGCGATCCGCCAGGAACCGCCGCGCCTGGTCGCGGAGCTGGATCAGCTCCTCGGGGAAATCGAAGTTCATGATGGCTTGGCCTTCTTCCGTCCCTGGTGGGATTGTTATCCGGGGATCAGGGGGGAACAAGCCTTGGGGCCGGAACGGTCAGGCCCTTGACGCCATGACTGGCGTTACTCGTAATGCTGGCGGCACATGGCAATTTCAATCCGCTGGTCAGCACCTGTCTTGCCCACAATACGATACGCCAGGCGATGTTCACCGCTGATGCGGCGCGACCACCAGTCCGACAGGTCGCCTTTTCAACGGCTCGGGCTTGCCCGGGCCTTTGGACATGGCGCGGCGAGCGTCCTCGATCAGGAGATTGATCCTGCCCGGCATGGCCTGACCGATCTGGGCCAGCGCTGGAACTCCTCCTCCGACAGGATGACGACGTTGCCCTTGCCGTTCTGGCGCGTAACGACGATCGGCACGCGGCTGACGCATTGCCCGGCTTCGCTATCCATTGATCAAACGTTTGATCTCAAGGCGCGCGCGGCCGAAGTTGAGCAGCAGGCAAAGCCAGAGCCGGGTTGCCTTCAGATAGTTCATGCACTGGGCCATGTGGACCGCATCCAGCGCCTGGACGGCGTTCAGCTCGACAAGCACCGTATCTTCCACCAACAAATCGGCTGTATACGCGCCGATAACCACATCATCATAATAGACTGCCACATTGTATTGCTGCTGGACCATCAGTCCCGCCTTGCGCAATTCGTAGGCCAGGGCGTTCTCATAGACCTTTTCCAGAAATCCCGAGCCAAGCTTATTCGAAACCAGAAGCGCGCACCCGATGATCCTGTTGGAAAGATCATTCGCAACATCCTTATTTGTGTTCATTTGTGGTTGATATCCTTGGCTGGATTCGGCACAGCGGCGGAACTGAACAAGATAATCAACCACAAATGAACACAAATGAACACAAATAAGTTATGAACGTGTTTCGCTGCCTGTGCCCACAGCGGCAGGCTGAGCCTCCGGCACCGTCACGCCGATCATGTCGCCCACCCGGACGATTGCGGCCAGTTGTTCCTCATCCCAGCCCTCGGTTCCGTCCGGACGCCGCGGCAGCACCATCCAGCGGTAATCCGCGGTCGAGTCCACCACCCGCAGCTTGACTGTATCCGGAATGACCGTCTTCCACTCCGACGCCAGCAGTTCCCGCGGATCGCGGATGGCGCGGGCGCGGTAGGCGGCGGACTTGTACCAGAACGGCGGATACCCCAGCACCGCCCGCGGATAGCAACTGCACAGCGTGCAGACCACAAGGTGATGCACCTCAAGCCCATTCTCCAGCACGCCCAGCGGCGGTAGGCCACGCATGCGGATGCCCAGTGCTTCCGCTGCGCGCGTGCCGTCCTCCAGCAGCAGGCCGCGGTAATCCGGGTCGACCCACGCCTTGGCGACCATGCGTGCGCCCTGGCCCGGACTGGCGGCATCGGTGCTGGCGATCTGGGCGTGCACCTCCGGCGAAGTAACAATCCCCTTGCGCTCCAGCAACGCCCGCACCGCCGCCAGCAGCTGATCGCTGTCCGCTTCCAGGATGGTCATGGCCGCTCCAGCCAATGTTCGAAGATCTCGATCAGCAGTTCGTCGTCCGGCTTCGCCTCCGGCCAGACCGCGCCCTTGCGGAAGCGTACGTGATACAGCGGCCGCGTTTCCGCCGGACGAGCGAACGCCAGGTCCTCGGGGTTGGGGAAATCGCCCAGGTGCCGCACGATCTCGCCGGTTACGCCGCGCACGTAATGCGGCGTGCGGATGTGCACCGGCCCGGTCGCCTCCGGCCACGCATCCTTCACCCGCACCGTCTCACCCGGAGCGAACATCAGCCTGCCTCGAGCGCGGCGCGCAGCTCGGCTTCGGTGATCACGCCTCGCCGCAGCAGGTTGTCGGCGATCGAGCGGATCCAGCGCTGGTAATAGCCCAGCCGGTGATAATCGGCCTCGGGAATTGCCTCGATCCCGCGCCGCAGTTCATCGACGCTCATCAGGTCCCGCGCCGACAGCAACTGCCGCAGCGCATCGACCTCCCGGTCAAAGTCGGTCAGGCTGTGCGGCTCGGTATCCACCGGCTCGCACATGAACTTCGACGCTCCGCCCAGGTCGTGGTGAGCCCGTCTGGCTTCCTTGTCCATGCCGCGACGATAGCCCATCTTGTGCCAAATGCCAGAGCATCACCGACTCCTGACCGCCAGCGATCCCGCCCCTGTCCGCGTGCTGCGAGAAAACGGCACCTCCGATATCTTCCTGACGGCAGACCACGCCGGGTGGCTGATCCCGGCGGCGCTGGGCGACCTGGGCGTGCCGGCGGCCGAACGGCTCCGCCACATCGCCTGGGACATCGGCATCGCCGGCGTGACCGAGCGCCTGTCGGAACTGCTGGACGCAACGGCGATTCTCCAGGCCTATTCCCGCCTGGTCATCGACTGCAACCGCCACCCGTCCTGGGACAGCGCGATGCCGGAAATCAGCGAATACACGGTGGTTCCCGGCAACCGGACCCTGACCGAGGCCGACAAGGCCGCCCGCGCCGCCGCGATCTTCACCCCCTACCACGACCGCATCCGGGCCCTGCTGGACGCCCGCGCCCACCGCCGCACCGTGCTGATCGCCATGCACAGCTTCACCCCCTCCTTCAAAGGCGAAAGCCGCGCCATGCAGATCGGCGTCCTGTACGACAAGGACCCACGCCTCGCGAACATCCTGCTGGACCTGCTGCGGCAGGAAGGCGACCTGATCGTCGGCGACAACGCCCCCTATGCGCTCGGCGACCACACAGACTATAGCGTGCCGACCCATGGGCACCGGCGGGGGCTGGCGCATGTCGAGATCGAGATCCGCCAGGACCTGATCGCCGAGCCGGAAGGCCAGGTCGCTTGGGCCCGCCGCCTCGCCCGCCTGTTCACCGCCGCCGACGAAAGGCTCAAGGCCGCCTGACGCCCTGCTTTGAGAAAAGGGGACCACCGCCATGACGAGACCCGCCCGCTGATGCCAGCCGTCCCCCGTAAGGCGCGCGTGGCAAAGCCCCCCGCCAGCGCCACGCCGCTGATGACCCTGGCCGAGGTGCGCGGCTTCATCGAGGCGCTGGCCGCGCACAACCCGGCGCCGGAAACCGAGCTGACCTTCATCAACCCGTTCACCCTGCTGATCGCCGTCGTGCTGTCGGCGCAGGCCACCGATGTCTCGGTCAACCGCGCCACCGTCACGCTGTTCGCCGCGGCGCCCACGCCCGCCGCCATGGTCGCCCTCGGCGTCGATGGCGTCGCGTCGCACATCCGCTCCATCGGCCTGTGGCAGGGCAAGGCGCGCAACGTCGTGGAACTGTCGCGCGTCCTGGTCGAGAAGCACGGCGGCGAAGTGCCGAACGACCGCGCGGCGCTGGAGGCGCTGCCCGGCGTCGGCCGCAAGACCGCCAACGTGGTGCTGAACGTGGCGTTCGGCGAAAGCACCATGGCGGTGGACACCCACATCTTCCGCCTGGGCAACCGCACCGGCCTCGCCCCCGGCAAGACCCCGCGAGAGGTCGAGGACGCGCTGGTCAGGCGCATCCCACCCGAGCGGCTGCGGGACTCCCACCACTGGCTGATCCTGCACGGCCGCTATGTCTGCAAGGCACGGCGGCCCGAATGCTGGCGCTGCGTCGCCGCGCGCTGGTGCCACTACGGCGACAAGACTCCGGCCCCGGGCAAGGCCGAGCCGGTTCAGGCGACCTGACGCAGGCAGGGACGGGCGATGCGCACCACGTTGCGCACGCCGACGACCTGGCGCAGGTTGCCCTCGACCACGTGGACGTATTCCGCCGGCATCGCCTCCATGGCGATTTCCACGTGCAGGATGTCGCCGGCGCGGTGCGACCACATCCGGTCGGGCACCAGGTCGCGCTTGGCGTAGGGTTGCAGCAGCCGGGACAGCAGCCCCGGCGCAACATCGGCATCGAGCATGAATCGAACGGATACAGTGGACTGAACGTCGTCAGACATGAGTAAAATCCCAGAGCGAGAATGCGAAGAAGCGGGTCAACCCCCGGCTGCTAGGCAGCCGGGCCACTAATTCGAAGGCTCTGGAGGTCCATCCGCATACTCACACCCTACCACTATCGCGGCGGCCAGTCCAGTTCCGGCAACCGCAGCAGCGGCACCTGGCGCATGGACAGTGTGCGATATTGCAGGGTCAGCGGCACGTCAACCACCGAGGGCTCGTCGCCGACGCCCCCCTCGGCGATCAACGACAGCACCGCCTTGGCCGCGATCGCCGCCGACTTCGTCAGCATCCCGCCCGCTGCCAGGCGGTCCAGCGTCTCGTCATACCCGACCAGCCGCGCGTTGCCGCTGCCCATCGGCTGAAGCTGGTCGTCCAGCGCCAGCGTCGCCGAACCTGTCAGGCCTAGGGGCCCCCATCCCATCGCCAGGTGCGTGATCGTCAGCGAGCCGCCGCCATCCCGCCATGCCGACGCTGCGGCCGTCATGCTGTCGTTGGCCGGGAACGGGCCGGTCAGCAGCCCTTGCGTCGAAAACGACGAAATGTTCGGGCCCAGCGCCCATCTCATCCCCGCCGGCAAGGCAATCGCCTCGGCACTGAGCACGAAGCCGATGGCCTGCTGCGCCCCCCCGGCATCATGAGGGCCGGCATCACGACGTGGGGCGAAGTCGGCATGCCCGTTCAGCAGGCCGATGGTCACGTGCCATGGTCCCGAGGCCGGTTCCACCCGCAAGTCGCGCGCGTTCAGGTCATACACCGGCGCCGCATCCGGCTGCAGCGGCGCCACCCCGTCGATGCGGTCGCCGACAATGACGATGTCGGGCGCGCCGCCGACACGCAGATGCTGCGGGCCACTGAACGACAGAGCGAGCACAGTCGGCGCGTACAGCGAAACCCGCAGCGTCGTGCTGGCCGAGGTCCAGTCGAGTCCGCCCGGAAAGTCCTTGCCGCTGTGGTGCAGGTGCATGTTCGGCACCGTCACGGTCGTCGCCTCCGGCCAGCCGCCCAGGGAAACGGCGCCGGTCTCGACCTCCCACCCTTCAGCGCGGCGGGCGTCGGTCCAGGCCAGGAAGCCGCGCCGCAGCCGATCCGACGCGATGTGCCAATAGACGACGTCGGCCGCCACCAGGAGAATGGCAATGGCGGCCAGGATGACCCAGGTGATACGGCGCATTCTGCCTCGGTTCAGGAAACGCGGTTGCTTACGGCCAACCGGCCGCCACGGCGACGGCCGGTAACGAAACCGCGGCTCCACGGGCGCACATTGCCGCTCCGGGCACAACATCCAATCGAATCAAGCATTTCCATCCCCAGGCCGCAAACATCCGTGAAAAAGTCACGGGAATAAAAATCAATCCCTGTTTTATCAATCGGTTAACCCCGCGAACTCATGCGTAGCAACAATCTCGGACAAGATCACCCCACAGAGTTATCCACAGGTTGATGCAACCGCGCCGATTCGCTCGCCACAGGTTGATCCAGGGCTCCAATCCCCGCCTGCAGCACCCGCATCAACGCCGGCCGATCGGCGGTGGGCGGGATAGGGGGGGCGATGACGATGCGGATGGTGCCGGGCCGCTTGCGGAACGCCCGGCGTCCCCAGCACAGGCCGGAGTCCGTGGCGACGGGGATGACCGGCAGGCCGGTGCGGCTGGCCAGCGCCGCGACGCCGGGCTGCAGCGCCCGGGGCTGGCCGGGCTCGCTGCGGGTTCCCTCCGGGAAGATCACGATCTGCCGCTGGTGGCGAACGGCGGTGTCCGCCTGCCGCAGCAGTGTGCGGATCGCGCCGGCGCCGGCCTCGCGATCGATCGGGATCATCCCGGCCGTCTGCAGCAGGGGGCCGAACACGGGAATGCGCAGCAGTTCCTGCTTGAGCACATAGGCGCAGCGGGGCACCAGGGTGAACCACACGAAGGTGTCGAACGCCGACTGGTGGCGCGGGGCGATCAGGGCCGCGCCCGGCGGGATGTTCTCCAGCCCGGTCACCTCCAGCCGGATACCGCAGATCAGCCGCGCTGCCCGCAGCAGGAAGCGGGCCCAGGCGTTCACCACGCTCATGACATGGTTCGGCAACACCAGTCCAGCCAGCGCGGCGGTCAGGGTGAACAGGAAGGTCGCCGTGAAGAACACGACGTTGAAGATCGCGGAACGCAGGATGATCATTCTTCGGAACCCGGGGATGGATGAAGCGCGGCCGGCGCCTCGCGATGCGGCAGCCATGCGGACAGGCCGGAAACCGCCAGAAGATACTTGGCAAACTCGCCCATCTCCAGCCTCAGCCCCGGTCCCCGCTCGGTGCCATCCTTCCCCGGCGGCACCGGCAGCGGGAACAGGGCGACGTCCGGCAGCGCGCGGTGCAGTTCGGCCAGGGCGCGCGGCATGTGAAAGGCGGCGGTGACGACGATCAAGGTGCTGATATCGTTCTGCGCCGCCCAGGCGGCCGTCTCCACCGCGTTGCCGAGGGTCGAGCTGGCATAGCGGCCGACGGTGACGCGCGGCGCCAGCTTCGCGGTGTCGATCCCGGCCATGCGGCCCAGCGTGCTCAGCTCGGTGCCGCCGCCGATGCCGCTGAGCAGCAGCTTGTCGGCCTGGCCCGCGGCCAGCAGGCGCAGCGCCAGTTCCACCCGCCCGGCCCCGCCGGTCAGCGCGACCACGCCGTCGGCGTGCGCTGGTGGCGGCGGACCGGTGCGGTGGACGGCGACCTGCACGAACCAGAGGAAGCCCAGGCTCCAGGCGACGACCGCCAGGGCGGCGATCCCCGCCACCCAGCGCGCGCCGCCGCGCGGGCGCATTACGGCAGTCGCCGAAGCCATCGCCGCACGACGCTCTGGGCCGTGACGAAGCCGATCGCCGCGGCGGTGAGGGGAAGACACGGCAAGGCGAACCACAAGGCCGCCGGCACCGCGCCCAGCGCATCCTGCACCGGGTTGCCGCTCGGCGCGCCCTGCCCGCCGAACGGCGCCGCCATCTGCGCCAGGGTCAGGACAATCGGCAGGGCGATGACGCCGCCGAGGCACGCCCCAACCGCAGCCAGGCCGGTGGCCCGCGCGGCGAAGCGGGCGGCGATGTAGCCGTCGGTCGCGCCCAGGCCGTGCACGATCTCGATCGCCTCCCGCCTTGTGGACAGGCCGGCGCGGGTGGCCACGGCGATCACCGCGGCGGCGACGCCGGCGACCAGCAGCAGGGTCAGGCCGGCGCATGCCTGCAGGCTGCGCGCCAGCACCGCCAGCCGCCGCATCCATATACCATGATCCTCCACCAGGGTACCGGGCGCGGCCGCCTGCAGCCGATTCGTCAGCGGCGCCAGGTCCATCGCCGCATCCGTCAGCCGCACCGCCACCACCGCCGGGATCGGCACGTCCAGCCGCGCCGCGCCCTGCCCGAGCCAGGGCTTCAGCAGGTCGCCCAGTTCCTGCTGCGACAGCGCGTGCGCCGAGGCAACGCCGGGCGTGCCGCTCAGCAGGGCCAGCACCGCGGCCAGGCGCGTCTCCTTCGGCTGGCTGGACGCCTCGCCGGGCTGCGGCACCTGCACCGTCAGCGCCGCGCCGGCGCCTTCCTGCCAGTGGCGGGCCAGCGCCGCGGTGCCCAACCAGCCGGCCATGGCCAGCGCGGCCAGGAACGCCATCGCCGCCACCAGCAGCGGCAGCATGCGGTCCGACAGGGCGCGGCGCAGGCCCAGCTCGTCGAAACCGGCGGGACGCAGCGAGCCGGCCGGGCGCAGCGGGCTCATGATGCCTCCGGTGCGTCGCCGCGGCCAGTGGAAGGGCCAGGGGAAGGGCCAGTGGAAGGGCCAGGGGAACGGCCAGTGGACAGGTACCCATCGGCGATGCGCAGCGCCGGGGCGGGATGCCGGCCAACCAGCGACTCATTATGAGTGGCGACGATCACGGTGGTGCCGATGCGGTTCAGTTCCTTGAACAGCTGCATCAGCCGCTCGGCCTGGCCGTCATCCAGGTTGCCGGTCGGCTCGTCGGCCAGCAGCAGGGCGGGACGGGTGATCACCGCGCGTGCGATGGCGACGCGCTGCTGCTCGCCGCCGGACATCGCGGCGGGGCGCGCGTCGAGGTGGCGGAACAGGCCGACCCAGCGCATCAGCTCAGTGACGTCGGCGCGGATCTGGCCTTCCGGGCGGCCGGCGATGCGCAGCGGCAGGGCGACGTTGTCGAACGCCGACAGGTGCGGCAGCAGGCGGAAATCCTGGAACACCACGCCGATGCGCCGGCGCAGCACCGGCAGGGCGCGCCGCGGCGCCGTCGCAACGTCGGTGCCGAGCAGGGTCAGGTGCCCGCGCGTCGGCCGCACCGCCAGGTACATCAGGCGCAGCAGGCTGGTCTTGCCTGCCCCGGACGGGCCGAGCAACCAGCGGAATGCCCCGGGCTCCAGCCGGAAGCTGATGTCGTGCAGCACTTCCGGCCCCAGCGCCCTGCCCTGGTGCAGGCCGCCATGCCCATAGCGCAGACCGACTCCGTCGAATTTCAGCATCAGCGCTGTCTAGCGAAGACCGCCGATTCCCGCCATTTCGTCGTGATCGAGTAAACTGTTTTGCGACATCCGGTGACATTCCAGCTATGATCCGTGACGGATCATAACGGGTTTCCATGCAGATTGCCTGTCCGACCTGCGCCGCCGTGTATGAAGTGCCCGCCTCCCGCCTGAGGCCGGGGCGCCATGTGCGCTGCGCCCGCTGCAATGCGGTCTGGAAGCCGGCCCCGGTGGCCGAGCCGGCGCCGCCGCAGGGGGCGCCAACGCCGCCAGAACCGGTGGCGCGGGAGCCGGCGGCGCCGCTAGCGGATGCGATGCAGCGGCTGGCCGCGATGCCGCCGCCGCGGTCGCCACGCCGCGTCGGGCTGACGGCGGCCTGGCTGGCCAGCGTCCTGGTGCTGGCGGGTGCCGGTACCGGCATCGTGATCTGGCGGCAGGCCGTTGTGAGGATATGGCCCCCCGCGGGCCGTATCCTGGTGTTTCGCGAAGCTTTAACGCAGCAACCGGTGCAAAACCCTGGCAACAGGGCGCAATGACGTGCCATGAAACCGGGCATCGCCTGCAATTTCGTCACATCACCGTGGAAAATGTCAAAAACTGGCCTAAACTGGCCGCAAAACTGCCGTAAGCTCGTGCAAAGGGTTGATGCTGACGGTACAGACATGCTTTCGTGGCGATAAGCAGGATCACGAAGAGGTGAAGAAGCGTGGAGCTTGATATGGATATCTCGGAGCGGCTCGCCGCCGATGAGACCAGCCGTACAGTCGACACCGAGCAGAACGACGCCGACGTGGTGGCTTTGCGGGATGCGATCCTGGACAAGCTCACCTACCATGTGGGCAAACGTCGCGCCGTCGCGACGGAACGCGACTGGTTGATCGCCACCGCGGTGGCGATCCGCGACCTGATCGTTGACCGCTGGGTGTCCAGCACCGAGGCGACGTACCAGCAGGGCGCCAAGCGGGTCTACTACCTGTCGCTTGAGTTCCTCATCGGCCGGCTGCTGTTCGACAACCTCAACAACATGAACATGATCGAGACGATGCGCGCGGCGCTGGCCGGGCTTGACGTCGATCTCGACAAGCTGCGCGCGCTGGAGCCTGACGCTGCGTTGGGCAACGGCGGCCTCGGACGGCTGGCCGCCTGCTTCATGGAGAGCATGGCGACGCTCGACATCCCGGCCCATGGCTACGGCATCCGCTATGAGCACGGGCTGTTCCGCCAGGTGGTAAAGAACGGCTGGCAGCACGAATACCCGGAAGACTGGCTGGCGATGGGCAACCCGTGGGAGTTCCACAGGCCCGAGGTCAGCTACAACATCGGCTTCGGCGGCTCGATCGAGGCGGTGCCGATCTCGGAAGCCGCGGTGCGGCACGTCTGGCACCCGGCCGAGACGGTCGAGGCCGTGGGCTACGACACGCCGGTCGTCGGCTGGCGCGGGCGGCGGGTCAACACCCTGCGCCTGTGGTCCGCGCGATCGGCCGATCCGCTGCGGCTGGATGCGTTCAACCACGGCGACCACGCCGGCGCGCTGGCCGAGCAGGTGCGGGCGGAATCCATTACCAAGGTGCTGTACCCCTCCGACGCCACCGCCGCGGGGCAGGAACTGCGGCTGCGGCAGGAATACTTCTTCGTCTCGGCCTCGCTGCAGGACCTCGTCCGCCGCCATATCCGGGCGTTCGGCCACATCAGCAGCCTGCCCGACAAGACCGCGATCCAGCTGAACGACACCCACCCGGCCATCGCCGTGGCGGAGCTGATGCGCATCCTGCTGGACGTGCACCAGATCCCCTGGGAGGAAGCCTGGCGCATGACGCAGGCAACCTTCAGCTACACCAACCACACGTTGCTGCCTGAGGCGCTGGAGGTCTGGCCGGTGCCGCTGATGGAGCGGCTGCTGCCGCGCCACATGCAGATCATCTACCTGATCAACGCGCTGCACCTGGGCAAGGTCCGCCTGGAATACCCGTCCGACGACCGCCTGCTGTCCAGCGTGTCCATGATTGATGAGCAGCAGGGGCGGCGGGTGCGCATGAGCCACCTGGCCTTCCTGGGCTCGCACCGTGTCAACGGCGTTTCTGCCCTCCACACCGGGCTGATGCGGGAGACGGTGTTCCGCGATCTGCACAACCTGTTCCCCGAGCGCATCGTCAACGTCACCAACGGCATCGCCTTCCGCCGCTGGCTGTTCGAAGCCAACCCGCGGCTGACCCGGCTGCTGACCGACACCGTCGGGCCGAAGGTGCTGGAGGACGAGAACGCGCTGACCGCGCTGCGGCCCCTGGCCTCGGACCGCGCCTTCCAGAAGCGCTTCGCCGCCTGCCGCTACGTCAACAAGCTGGCGCTGGCGGACCTGATCCGGCGGGAACTGGAAATCCGTGTCGATCCGAACGCCCTGTTCGACGTCCACATCAAGCGGATCCACGAGTACAAGCGGCAGTTGCTCAATATTCTGGAGGCGATCGCGCTGTACAACGCCATCCGGGCGCGGCCGATGGACGACTGGGCGCCGCGGGTGAAGATCTTCGCCGGAAAGGCGGCGGCCAGCTATTACCAGGCCAAGCTGGTCATCAAGCTGATCCACGACGTGGCGAAGGTGGTGAACAACGACCCGACCGTCCGCAACATCCTGAAGATCGTCTTCCTGCCCAACTACTCGGTCAGCCTGGCCGAGATGGTCATCCCGGCCTCGGACGTGTCGGAGCAGATCTCCACCGCCGGGATGGAGGCGTCCGGCACCGGCAACATGAAGTTCGCGCTGAACGGCGCGTTGACCGTCGGCACGCTGGACGGCGCCAACGTCGAAATCGCCGAGCGCGTCGGGATGGAGAACATCCACATATTCGGCCTGACGGCGGACAAGGTGGCGGCGCGGCGGCAGCGCGGGCTGGATGCCGGCGACCTGATCGCTGCCTCCCCGGCATTGTCGGAAGTGCTGGACAGCGTGCAGGCGGGCGTGTTCTCGCCGGATGAGCCGGACCGCTACCGCGGCCTGGTCGATTCGCTGCGCTACCACGACTACTTCCTGGTCTGCGCCGACTTCGATCATTACTTCGCCACCCAGCGGCACATCGCCGACATCTGGCGCCGGCCGGAGGAGTGGTGGCAGTCGGCGATCCTGAACACGGCCAATGTCGGCTGGTTCTCCTCGGACCGGTCGATCCGCGACTACGCCACCGACGTCTGGGACGTGCCGGCCTATCAAGCTTCCGCATAGGCAGTCACGTGCCCTTGTGCTACGGCGCCTGGTACGTTCCCATCGGGGGACGTTAACCAGGTTGCCCAGGCAGGGGGAAGCGTCAATGCCGCAGCGTTCCGGAATCCATGCCCCGATCGTCCGTGACGCCATGGCGTATGTCCTGGCAGGCGGACGCGGATCACGATTGCTCGAAATGACCGATACGCGGGCAAAGCCTGCGGTACACTTCGGCGGCAAGAGCCGCATCATCGACTTCGCCCTGTCCAATGCCCTGAATTCAGGCATCCGCCGAATCGGCGTCGCCACCCAGTACAAGGCGCACAGCCTGATCCGGCACCTGCAGCGCGGCTGGAACTTCCTCCGGCCGGAGCGGAACGAGGGATTCGACATCCTGCCCGCATCCCAGCGCTCTGGCGATACCTGGTATGCGGGCACCGCAGACGCGCTGTATCAGAACATCGACATCATCGAGGGCTACAAGCCGGAATACATCGTCGTCCTGGCGGGCGACCACGTCTACAAGATGGACTACGCCCTGATGCTGGAGCAGCACGCCGAGCAGCAGGCGGACGTCACCGTCGGCTGCATCGAGGTGCCGCGCGTGGAGGCCACCGGCTTCGGCGTCATGCACGTGGACGAGAAAGACCGCATCATCGCCTTCATCGAGAAGCCAGCCGATCCGCCGCCGATGCCGGACCGGCCGGACATGGCGCTGGCCAGCATGGGCATCTACGTCTTCAAGACGGACTTCCTGATCGACCAGTTGCGCCGCGACGCCGCCGATGCGTCCTCCAACCGCGATTTCGGCAAGGACATCATTCCCTACCTGGTCAAGCACGGCAAAGCCGTGGCGCATCGCTTCACCCAGTCCTGCGTCCGGTCGGGCGCCGAGCGGGAGGCGTACTGGCGCGACGTCGGCACGCTCGACGCCTACTGGGAAGCCAACATCGACCTGACCGCGGTGATCCCCGCGCTCGACCTGTACGACCACGAATGGCCGATCTGGACCTATGCCGAGATCACGCCGCCGGCAAAGTTCGTGCACGAGGAAGTCGGCCGCCGCGGCGAGGCGATCTCGTCCCTGGTGTCGGGCGGCTGCATCGTCTCGGGCGCGTTCCTGCGCCAGTCGCTGCTGTTCACCGGCGTGCATGTACATTCGTATGCACGGGTCGAGCAGGCGGTGATCCTGCCGCTTGCCGACATCGGCCGCGGCGCCCGGCTGCGCAACGTGATCGTTGAAAAGGGCGTGCGGATTCCGGCGGGCCTGGTGGTGGGTGAGGATCCGGAGGAAGACGCCCGGCGCTTCCGCCGCACCGAGCGCGGCGTCTGCCTGATCACGCCGCCGATGATCGAGCGGCTGGCCGGCTGAGAATCGCCTCGGACTTCATGGTTCAGGTGACTCTCTCCCCCCGTCATGGCCGGGCGTGTCCCGGCGATCCACCCCCCACCGTCGAAGCGCAGATGGCCGGGACACGCCCGACCATGACGATAGGGAGACGACCTTGCTCTCTCCCCGTATACTGATCGGGATACTGATCGGGCCTGTCACGCGTGATTGCGCTGCTACCGGCGCCGCCCTTCATCGAAGCGGGTCCATGCCCGCGACAACACGGACGGACAACAAACATTGACCCGAGTACTCGCCGTTGGCTCCGAAATCTTCCCGCTGCTGAAGACCGGCGGACTTGCCGACGTGATGGGCGCGCTGCCGCAGGCGCTGAAGGCGGCCGGCGTGCAGGCCACCACGGTGGTGCCCGGCTACCCGGCCATCCTGAGCGGGCTCAGGAATGCCACCGCGATCTATCACTTCCCCGATCTGTTCGGCGGCCCGGCCGAGGTCCTGCGCGCCAATGCCGCCTCGCTCGACCTGCTGGTGATCGACGCGCCGCATTTGTTCGCGCGGCAGGGCAACCCCTATCTCGGCCCCGACGGCAAGGAGTGGCCGGACAACGGCATCCGCTTCGCCGGCCTGAGCGCCGCGGCCGCCGCCATCGGCGTCGGCCTGGTACCCGGGCTGAGCTTCGACATCGTGCACGCGCATGACTGGCAGGCCGCGCTGACCCCCGTCTATCTCGCGTTCCATCATGGCCGCCGGCCCGGCACCGTGCTGACGGTCCACAACCTCGCCTTCCAGGGCCTGTATCCGGCGACGCTGTTTCCCCGCCTCGGCCTGCCCGATTCGGCGTTCGCGATGGACGGCCTGGAGTACCACCGGCACGTCAGCTTCCTCAAAGGCGGCCTTGCCATGGCCGATCGGCTGACCACGGTGTCGCCGACGTACGCGCGGGAGATCACCGGCGAGGACAACGGCATGGGCCTCGACGGCGTGCTGCGCCACCGTGCCGACGTCCTGTCCGGCATCCTGAACGGCATCGACGACAGCGTCTGGAACCCGGCGACCGACGACCTGATCCCCAACCGCTACTTCCGCGGTCGGCTTGGCCCGCGCGCGGCCAACAAGACGGCACTGCAGCAGCGCCTCGGCCTGCAGGAATCGCCAGGGTCGCTGGTCATCGGCGTGATCAGCCGGCTGACCTCGCAGAAGGGCCTGGACATGCTGCTGGACCAGATCCCCTTCCTGCTTGCCAACGACGTGCAGATCGCCCTGCTCGGCTCCGGCGAGCCGGCGCTCGAGGAGGCTTTCACCGACGCCGCGGCGCAGCATCCCGGCGCCGTCGGCTGCGTCATCGGCTACAACGAGCCGCTGGCCCACCTGATCCAGGCCGGCAGCGACGCCCTGCTGGTGCCGTCGCGGTTCGAGCCGTGCGGCCTGACCCAGCTTTGCGCCCTGCGCTACGGCGCCATCCCGGTGGTGGCACGCGTCGGCGGCCTGGCGGATTCGATCATCGACGCCAACGAGGCGGCGTTGACCGCCGGCGTCGCCACCGGCATCCAGTTCTGGCCGGTCGAGCCCCTGGCGCTGTACGAAGCGCTGCGCCGGATGATCAGCCTGTGGCGCAACCAACCCGTGTGGCAGAGGATGCAGCGCAATGCGATGGCAACCGACGTCTCCTGGCGCGGCCCGGCCGCCCATTACACCGGGCTGTATGAATCCCTGATGGCAGGCCGCGCTTGACCAGCCTCGGCCTCGGATCGCCTGAGCCGCCCGGCGTCAGCGTCGCGGGCGACGGCATCAACGTCGCGGTGGTGGCGCCGCACGCCGAGGCGATCGCCATCAGCCTGTTCGACGCCCAGGACAACGAGACCGCCCGGCTGCGCCTGCCCGAGCGCACCGGGCCCGTGTTTCACGGCCACATCCCCGGCGTGCCCGCCGGCACGCGCTACGGGCTGCGCGCCTACGGCCCCTGGGACCCGGGCAACGGCCACCGCTTCAACCCCGCCAAACTGCTGATCGACCCCTGGGCGACGGCGATCGACCGTCCCGTCCGGCTGCATCCGCTGCTGTTCGACGTCCCCGCGCCGCGCCCCGACGACACCGCCCCGCTGATGCCGAAGGCGATCGTCCAGCCGCCGCCCGTTCTGGCCGCCGCCGCACGGCCGGCGTTCGACTGGGACCGCCAGGTGATCTACGAGCTGCACGTCCGCGGCTTCAGCATGACGCATACGGACATCCCGCCGGCGATCCGCGGCACCTTCGCCGCCCTGGGGCATCCGGCGAGCATCGCCCACCTGACCCGCCTCGGCGTCACGGCGGTGGAGCTGATGCCCTGCGCCGCCTGGACCGACGAACGCCACCTGCCGGCGCTGAACCTGACGAACTACTGGGGCTACAACCCGGTGGCCTTCCTCGCGCCCGATCCCAGGCTGGCGCCGGGCGGCTGGGCGGAAATCCGCGCCGCCGTGGATGCCCTGCATGCCGCCGGAATCGCCGTGATCCTGGACGTCGTGCTGAACCACAGCGGCGAGAGCGACGAGCTCGGCCCCACCCTGTCGCTGCGCGGCCTGGACAATGCCACCTACTACCGTCTGGCAGCCGACCGGTCGCGCTATGTCAACGACGCGGGCTGCGGCAACGTCCTGGCAATGGAGCGCGCCATTGTCACGCGCCTGGGCACGGATGCGCTGCGCACCTGGGCGCTGTACGGCGGGATTGACGGGTTCCGCCTCGACCTGGCGGTGGCGTTGGGGCGGCGGGACGATGGCTTCGACCCCGACGCGCCGTTCCTGGCGGCGGTCGAGCAGGACCCGGTGCTGTCGCGCTGTGCGCTGATCGCCGAGCCTTGGGACGTCGGCGCCGGCGGCCACCAGCTCGGCGCTTTCCCGCCGCGCTGGGGCGAGTGGAACGACCACTTCCGCGACACGGTGCGGCGGTTCTGGCGCGGCGATCCCGGCATGCTGGGCGATTTCACCACGCGCGTCGCCGGCTCGGCCGACATCTTCGCCGGGGCGCACCGGCCGCTGACGCGCAGCATCAACTTCGCCGTCGCGCATGACGGCTTCCCGCTGGCCGACCTGGTGGCGTTCACGCGGAAGCGGAACGAGGCCAACGGCGAGAACAACCGCGACGGCTCGGACAACAACCTGTCCTGGAACAACGGCGTCGAGGGACCGTCCGACGACCCCGCCGTGGTCGCGGCGCGGGCCCGGGATGCGCGGGCGCTGCTGGCGACGCTGCTGCTGGCGCGCGGGACGCCGATGCTGTCGCTGGGCGACGAGCTTGGCCGCACGCAGCACGGCAACAACAATGCCTATGCCCAGGACAACGCCAAATCCTGGATCGACTGGGCCACGGCCGACGACAGCCTGATCGGCTTCACCGCCCGCCTGATCGCGCTGCGGCAGTCGCTGGCGCCGCTGTTCAGCGGCCAGGCGCTGACCGGCACGGCGACCGACGACACGGGCTTGCCGGATGTCGCCTGGCTCGGGACCGACGGCCATGCTCTGGACCTGGCCGACTGGAACCGCGCCGACAACCGCACCCTGGTCGCGGCTCTGTACGCCGAGGGCGCGCGGGCCGTCCTGGTGTTCCACGCCGATGCCGCCGCCACGACGATTACCCTGCCGCCGCCGCGCCCGGGCTACGGATGGCAGCGCGTGCTGGACAGCACCGGGACGGAACCCGCGGACAGCCTGGCGATTCCGGCGCGGTCCGTCACCGTGTTCCAGGAAGACGGCAAAACCGCCGCCCGCCGGCACGAAGGCGTCGCCGAGGCCGATCTGGACAAGCTGGCCGGGCTGGCGGGGATCGACCCGATCTGGTGGGACATCGACGGCGGCTACCACAAGGTCAGCGCCGATACGAAGCGTAGGCTGCTGGCGGCGATGCGCCTGCCGGCGGAGACTCCCGGCGACCTGTCCGACAGCCTCGCGCGCCTGCTGCGCGACCGGGACGCGCCGCTGCCGCCGGTGGTCGTCGGGCGGGCCGACCAGGGGATCACGGTTGGGCTGGGCACGCCGCGGCCAGCCTGGATCACCCTGCTGCGCGAGGACGGCAGCCGCGAGCGGTTCCCCAGCCGGGACGCCGCGGTGGTCCTGCCGCCACAGCCGCTCGGCCGCCACCGCCTGCTGAACGAGGATCGGCCCGACCAGATTTGCCACCTGATCGTGGCGCCCGACGCCTGCTACCTGCCGCCGGCCTTGCGCGACGGCGAGCGGCGGTTCGGCATTGCCGCGCACCTGTATTCCCTGCGTTCCAGGGGCGACCAGGGCGTCGGCGACTTCACCACGCTGCGGCGCCTCGCAAGCGTGGCGGCCGGGGCAGGGGCGTCGATGGTCGGGCTGAACCCGCTGCACGCACTGTTCCCGCATGACCGCAGCCGCGCCAGCCCGTATCACCCGTCCGACCGCCGGTTCCTCGACCCGATCTATATCGACGTCTCGGGGCTGCCCGGCGGCGCCGGGCTGCCCTCGGCACCCGGGCCGGTCGATTACCCGGCGGTGTGGGAGCGCAAGCGTGCCGTGCTGCAGGCGGCGTTCCGGCCGATGGGCCTGGACACGCTTCCCGCGGCGCTGAAGCGCTTCGCGACGTTCGAGGCGATCGCCGAGACGCTGGGCTCCGCAGCCTGGCAGTCCTGGCCCGAGACGCTGCGCCATCCGACGGCGGCCGGCATCGCGGATTTCGTCGGCAAGCACGGCGAGCTGGTGCAGTTCCACGCCTTCCTGCAAACCATGGCCGACGCGCAGCTCGCCGAGGCTGCCGCGTCGGCTGCCCGCGACGGATTGTCCCTGGGCTTCTACCGCGACCTCGCCGTCGGCGCCGCGCCGGACGGGGCGGAAGCCTGGGCGGCACAGGACACGCTGATGCGGGGAGTCTCCGTCGGCGCGCCGCCCGATCCGTTCTCGGCCAACGGCCAGGTGTGGATGCTGCCGCCGCCCGACCCGGTGGCGATGCAGCGCGACGGCTATGCCGCCTTCAATGAGCTGCTGGTCGCCAACATGCGCCACGCCGGTGCGCTGCGGATCGACCATGTCATGGGCCTGCGCCGGCTGTTCGTCGTTCCCGACGGCGCCAGCCCGGCGGACGGCGCCTATGTCATCTATCCGCTGCAGGACCTGCTCGCCCAGGTCGCGTTGCAGAGCCAGTTTGCGCGCTGCCTGGTGGTGGGCGAGGACCTGGGCACGGTGCCCGAGGGCATGCCGGCCACGCTCGCTGCCTGCAACATCCTGTCCTACAGCGTGCTGTGGTTCGAGCGGCGCGACGGCCAGATCCGCCCGCCGCCGGACTGGCGCCGCCTCGCCGCCGCCTGCGTCTCGACCCACGACCTGCCGACGCTGGCCGGCTGGTGGCAGGGTGCCGACATCTCGGAAAAGCACGGCCTGGGCCTGCTGGATGACGCGGCCGCCGAACAGGCCCGCATCGCCCGCGCGGCCGAGAAAACCGAACTGATCGCCCAGCTTCAGGCCGAGGCGCTGCTGGAGGAGGATGTCGCTGTCACCGCACCGATGCCCGCCGCGGTCGCCCGGGCGGTGCATGCCTTCGTCTCCGCCACGCCGGCGCTGCTGATGCTGGTCCAGGCGGACGACCTCGCCGGCGAGCTTGAGGCGGTCAACCTGCCCGGCACCGACCGGGAACGGCCGAACTGGCGGCGGCGCCTGAATCCCGATGTCGAGGACCTGTGCGGGACGCCGCTGGCGCGTGCGATCCTCTCGGCTTTGCAGGCCCGGGCACACTCTGGCGGATCGTCGTAGGCGGCGACACAGCGGGACGTCGGCGCGGTCGTTGCTCTCTCGTCATGCCGGGCGAAGGCCCATAGCAATCAGTATGCGGGGCCTGGCAGAGCAAGGCCTTCTCTCACCGTCATGGCCGGACGTGTCCCGGCCATCTGCGCTTCAACGGTTGGGGGAGTGGATGGCCGGGACACGCCCCATGGGCGCTAGCTTTGGCCGCCGGGCGCGGCGAACCGTCCCAATCGTCATGGCGGCCGCCGGGCCGCCATCCACGCCTTTCCGCGGCATCAACACCGCCAGGCGTGGATGCCGGGCCTACGCCCGGCATGACGATGTGGCAACGATCGTGCCGCCGACCGACTAAGTTGGCGCGTATGGGGACACGCCCGGCCATGACGGTGAGGAAGCGGCCGATCGGGTGGTCAGTAGCCCCGATAGTAGCGCGGGGCCGGCTGCGGCGTGGTCGCGGCGCCGCCGATCGCGCCGACAGCGCCGCCGATCAGCGCACCGGCCGCCGCGCCGCTGCCGCCGCCGGCCAGGCCACCAATCGCCGCGCCCGTGCCGGCGCCCAGCAGGCCGCCGCCAATGGCACGCTGCCCGGGATCATAGGGATTGGTGCAGGCTGACAACCCAAGAACGACGCCAAGCACGGCCAGTGACGGAATTCTATAAGTACGCATGAACAGTAGGCTCCTTGTTGCTGTAGTCGTTAAGGCACCGTGCGATCACGGCATCAACGGACCGGAATTATAGCTTTTGTGTGATTTATCTTCTAAAGAATTATTTTGTGACGAAATATACTGAATATGACGGTAGTTTTTCTGTATATTTCAAAGTAGGGATGACAACGCCGCGCGGCGTTCCGAATCACAAGACACCGGCGGCGGCGTTACGCTGTCGTTGCGTGCGCGCCCTGTCCACGGCAATCAACCGGCGCGTTTGCGGCAGTGCAACTGCACAGCTTTTGGTATGCAGGACCGGGCAGCCGGCTTGCCGGCTTCATCCGCCGCGCCGCCTCACGGACCGCGGGCATGGACGGCCTCGGCACGCGGACCCCGCTGCCTTGCCGTTGAATTGCCTTAATGCCGTCCGTAGGTTGCCCGGGATGAACACCCCTATCCTCAATCGGTGCCAGGCCCCATGAGTGACCTCTTCGCCCCCGAAGGCGGCTGGCGAGTCCGGATTCTCGACCTGTCCGGCGGCGCCCAGGACAACATCACCGAGGAAATCGGCGGCTTCGGTACGCTGATGCACGCCAACGCCTTTGCCCGCCGCTACGTCCGCGACTCGGTCGAGCGCTGCCGCGTCCCCGGCATGAGTTCGAAGGACGTGCTGGAAGCCTGGTTCGCCTTCGGCGAGGACGCCGTCGTGCTTGATGCGGGCGATGCCGGCTGGAAAAGCACCACCGAGCTTGGCGACTTCGTCGATACCCGCGCCAGCGCCGAGGAACGCGACTGGCGCTCCCTCGACCCGCGTCAGGACGAGTTCGACCTCGAGGGGGACGAAGAATGACCCGCGTCCGTTTCGCGCCTTCCCCGGCCGGGCTGCTGTTCCTCAGTGGCGCCCGGGTCGCCCTGGCGAACCATCTGTTCGCGCGCCGCAGGAACGGCCGGATGCTGCTCCGGCTGGACGACCTGGATGAGGAGCGGCGCTCCCAGGGGCAGGCCGACGCCATCATGCAGGACCTTCGCTGGCTCGGCGTCAGCTGGGACGACTGCATCCGCCAGTCTGACCGGTTGCCGCTGTACCAGGATGCGATCGAGCGGCTGAAGCGCGACGGTCTGCTGTACCCCTGCTTCGAAACCGGGGAAGAACTGAAGGCGAAGCTGGAATTCCGCCGCAAGCGCGGCCAGCCTCTGGTCTATGACCGCGCCATGCTGCGGCTGACCGACAAGCAGCGCCGGGACGCCGAAGCCGGCGGCAAGCGCCCGCACTGGCGCTTCCGGCTGCCGGACCGGATGCTGGAATGGCACGATTTGGTGCTCGGGCGGCGGCATGCGACGCTGGCCGCGGTCTCCGACCCGGTCGTGGCGCAGGCGGACGGGCTGCCGGCGCCGATCCTCGCCAGCGTGGTCGATGATATCGACAGCAAGACGACCCACGTCATCCGCGGCGAGGACAGTGCCGGCAACACCGCCGCGCAGATCGCGCTGTTCGAGGCCCTGATGGGCATTGAGCCCGCGATCCGGTTCGCCCATCTGCCGGCGCTGACGGATAGCGAAGGGACGCCGGGCGGCCGCCATTTCGGCAGCCTGTCCCTGCGCAGCCTGCGCAACGACGGCGTCGAGCCACGCGCGATCGCTGCCTGCCTTGCCGGCGTCACCGCAGTGGACGCCCCCCCGCCGTCGCTGGAAGACCTGGCGGCCGGGTTCGAGCTGTCGGCCATGGCGCAGGCGAAGTTCGACATGGCCCGCCTGCTCGGGGCCAATCGCGCCATCCTGCGCACGCTCGATTTCGCCGCCGTGGCCGATCGGCTGCCGGGCGGGGCGACCGAGGCGTTCTGGTTGGCGGTGCGGGGCGAGCTCGATCTCCTGAAGGAGGCCCGCGGCTGGTGGGATGTGGTGGCCGGATCGATCGTGCCGCCGATTATGGAGGACGACCGGGACGTGCTGGTCGCCGCCTGCGAGACGCTGCCGCCGGAACCCTGGGACACCACGGTCTGGTCGCGCTGGATCGCCGCGCTGGAGCGGGCGACCGGACGAACGGTCGAAGCGCTGCTGACGCCGTTGCGCCTGGCCCTGACCGGCGAGGAGACCGGACCGGACCTCGCCAGCCTGTTGCCGCTGATCGGCCGCGCCCTGGCCGCCAGCCGCCTGGGCTTCGCCGCCGCCTGACAGGCGCCGGAGCAGGCCGCGGGCCTCCCCCATCGTCGCGGCCCGACATGCCCACATAGGCGCTGCAGCAGGGTAAGTTGAGGCATGCCGATGGCGCGCCTTCATCGTCATGGCGGCCGAAGGGCCGCCATCCACGCCTTTGGCTGTTGCCACCCCGCCACGCGTGGATGGCAGGCCGAAGCCTGTGCCCAAGCTTGTTCCGGATAGCTGGTGTGACGTCACGTCAACGACCGTGCCTCGTATCTCGTAACGCGCCGTTCGGCTCGGGTATGGTGGCTCCGGAAACGACCGATTGATGGTCGGCCTGCCGTCCCCGGACATGACCACGCTTGACGTCGGCACCTGCCCCGCGATATATGACCACACGTGGTCATATTGGGCTGATCATGCGGGAAATGCAGCTTCGTGAAGCCAAGGCGGCGTTTTCATCGGTAGTCGATAACGCGGCCAGTGGGCACGAAACCGTGGTCACGAAACATGGTTCGCCGGTTGCCGTGGTGCTTGGGTATGAGCAATGGCGCACCCTGAAAGGGGCAAAGCCTTCCTTCGCATCGCTGCTGCTGTCGTTCCCCGATGTCGGCGAAATCGAGCGCGACCAGACGCCGCCGCGCGATCTCGGCTTATGAGCCGAGGATACCTGCTCGATACCAACGTCCTGTCAGCGACGGCACCGGACCGCCGGGCCATGCCTGAACCGGCAAAGGGTCGCGCTCGGCGCTGGATCGAAGACCACGCGGAGCATCTATGGTTGCCAATGGTGGCGATTGGCGAGATTGCCGCCGGGATCGGCAAGCGGGAGGGCGCAGGCGCCACACGGCATGCTGCTGAACTCGCCGAATGGCTTTCTCGGGTCCTGGCATTTTACCCCGAACGCATCATGCCCTTTGGCCTCCAGGAGGCCCTGCGGCTTCGTCAGCTTGCGCGTGCGGCCTGTAACAGCGGCGTCGAGATCGGCATTGCAGACATGATGGTGGCGAGCACTGCCATCAGCGCCGGCCTTGTCGTTGCGACACGAAATGAAAAGCATTTTGCAGCGATGGGTGTTGCTCGGGTTGACCCGTTCGCGTGGGAAGGGTCTGCGGCCTGACCAGGCTTTCCCGCCGTCATGGAGCAGCGTCCACCCGTAACGCACCAACGGGCGGGCATCCCCGAGGTGTGGCTGGTCGACCTGGAGCATCGGCGGGTGACCGTTTATCGGGAGCCGTCGCCAGGCGGCTATCTGTCGGAGGCGAAGGTCGGTCTGGAGGGGCTCCTGACCTCGCTGGCGTTTCCTGATGCCAGCATCCCGGTGGCGCGGCTTATCTGAAAGCCGGAGGCTACAGCAGACCGCAGGTAGGTTGGGACGAGGCGGCCGCGCGCGCTGCCCACCGTCATGGCCAGGTGTGTCCCCATGGGCGCTAACCTTAGGGGGAACAGGGCATGGTCGTCGCCCTATCGTCATGGCCGGGCGTGTCCCGGCCATCCACCCCCAGCCGTCGCAGCGCAGATGGCCGGGACACGCCCGACCATGACGGTGGTGCAACGGACCGGGCGCCAAATCCTTCCCCAGCCGCCGCCGTATCCTGATAGCCATGGGGACAGGCCCGGACGGTAGCGGACGATCAGCCCGGCACGCCCTTGCTGGTCGAGTACTCGAAATGCAGCGCCTGGTCGGGATGCACCACCGGGAAGATCGCGTGCGCCGCCATCGCCGCCTCGCTGAAGCCTTGCAGGATCAGCTTCAGCTTGCCGGGATAGGTCGCCACGTCGCCGATGGCGAACACGCCCGGCAGGCTGGTCCGGCAGGTCGCCGGATCGACCGTGACATGATGCTTCTCGCTCTGCAGGCCCCACGCGGCGATCGGCCCCAGGTCCATCGATAGGCCGAAGAACGGCAGCAGCACGTCGGCCGGGATCGATTTCACCTCGCCCTCCAGCGTCGCCACCTCCACCGCCGACAGCACGCCATCGGCGCCGGCAAGGCGGTGAAGCTGGTAGGGGATCACCATCTCGATCGCGCCGCTGCTCGCCGCCTCATCCAGTTGCGCGGCGCTTTCCGGCGCGGCGCGGAACCTGGCGCGCCGGTGCACGATCGACACCGAGGCGATGTCCTTCAGCGCCAGCGCCCAGTCCACGGCCGAGTCACCGCCACCGGCGATCACCACCCGCTTGCCGCGCAGGTCCTCGCGCCGGCGGACGTAGTACTGTACCGCGCCGCTGGCCTCGTAGGCCTCCAGCCCGTCCAGCGGCGGACGGTTCGGGCCGAACGCGCCGGCGCCGGCGGCAACCAGGACGGCCTTGGCGTGGATGACGTCGCCCCGGTCGGTGGTCAGGGTGAAGGCACCGGCCTTACCGCTGAGGCCGTTGACCTGCCGCCCGAGCAGGCGGGGCGCGGCGAACGGCTGGATCTGCTCCTCCAGTTGGGTTATCAGCGCGCCGGCCTCGATCGCCGGATGCGCCGGGATGTCGTAGATCGGCTTTTCCGGATAGAGCGCGGTGCACTGGCCGCCGACTTCCGGCAAGGCGTCGATCAGCACGCTGGACAGTTTGAGCATGCCAAGCTCGAAAACGGCGAACAGGCCGACCGGGCCGGCCCCGACGATCGCCACGTCGGTTGCGATGTGCTGTGTCATGCGCGCCGTATACGTCGCTTTTTCATCAGAGCAAGCCGGATAACACCTGGGTGAGCCATGGTCGTGGGCTCAACCGGTCCTCGCTTTCGCGGTTCATAGCCAGAACAAGCCGGGAAGCCGCATGCCAGACCAGACCGCGGAATCGCCTGATTCCGTGCATCAGGATACTCGTCCGGCGGTCGTCGCCGTCCCGGCCAGGAACGAAGCCGAGCGTATCGGCGCCTGCCTGACGGCCCTGCGCGACCAGCAGCGCCGTCCGGACGCCGTGATCCTGCTGCTGAACAACTGCACCGACGACACCGAGGCCATTGCCCGCGCCCTTTCGCCCGGGCTCGGGTTCGACCTGCGCATCGTCAGCCGGGACCTGCCGCCCGGGAAGGCCAATGCCGGCTGCGCGCGGCGAGATGCGATGCGGCTGGCAGCCGATGTGGCCGGTCCGCGCGGCGCGCTGCTGACCACCGATGCGGATGCGGTTGTGCCGCCCGGCTGGGTCCGGCGCAACCTTGCCGCGCTGGATCGGGGCGCCGACGTCGTCTGCGGGCGGGCCGAGCTCGATCCGGCCGAGGCGGCGCTGATCCCACCACGCCTGCACGCCGACGATGCGCTGGAGGGCCGGCTGATCGGCCTGCTGGACGACCTGGCCTGGCTGCTGGACCCCGAGCCGCATGATCCGCCACCGCGCCATGCCTCGGCATCCGGCGCCAGCCTGGCCGTCTCGGCTGCGGCGTATCACCGCGTCGACGGCATTCCGGCCATACAAGCCGGGGAGGACCGGGCGTTCGTCGCCGCGCTGTGGCGGATGGATGCCCGCGTGCGGCATGATCCCGGGATCACGGTGACGGTGTCCGGTCGCATCGAGGGGCGCGCGCCGGGCGGGATGGCGGATGCGATCCGCCGCCGGATGGAACGGCAGGACGAATTCACCGACGACCAAGCCGAACCCGCCGCCGCGGCGTTCCTGCGCTACAGCCTGCGGGCCGCGGCGCGCCGGGCCTGGACGGCGCGACGCCTCGACCTGGTGCTGGCCGATGACCTGGAGATTCCTGCCGGTGTGCTGGCCGAGGCGCTGCACCGCCCTTTTTTCGGTTCCGCCTGGACGGCGCTGGAGCGGGCCAGCCCGCGCCTGACCCGGCGCCGCGTCCGGTTTGGCGACCTGCGGCAAGAGGTCGCGCAGGCCGAGGCGATCGTGCGACGGCTGGCAGCCACACCGCAACCGGCATTGGCCGGATCGCTGGCGGCGGATTAGCCATGATCGGCTGTACCATTCCACGGCACGGCCGCGATCCCGTGCCACGCGACAGGAGGCAGCCGTGCCCCTAGACCAGTCATCGCTGCTTCACGAAGCCGCCGCCCTAGTGCCCTGGATGCAGGAGCGGGCCGGGCAACTGGACCGGGACGCCGCGTTCCCGGACCAGGAGATCGAGCGCCTGCGGCACCTCGGCGCGCTGACGATGCCGCTGCCGGTGCAGGGCCGTGAACGCAACGACGCCCTGGCCGACGGGCTGGCCTCGCTGCTGATCCTGGTTGGCCAGGGCAATCTCTCCGTCGGGCGCGTGCTGGAGGCGCACATCAACACCATGCACCTCGTCGCCCGCTACGGGACCGAGGCGCAGCAGCGGGATACGGAAGCGGCGGCGCGGGACGGCTGCCTGTTCGGCTTGTGGGTGACTGATCCGCCGGCGGGCGGCCTGCGCATGCAGCGAGCGGGCGACCGAATCCGGTTGCACGGCGGCAAGCAGTTCTGCTCCAGCGCCGGGCATGCCGGCGGCGCGCTGGTGACCGCGGCGGACGAGGCGGCCGGCACGCGGATGCTGGTGCTGCGCCTGGGCATCGGCGAAACCGTCAGCCCGCTGCCCGCGCCGCTGCAGGGCATGCGCGCTTCGACCACTGGTGCGGTGGACTTCACCGGCTGCGATGTCCCGGCCGGTGCAATCCTCGGCGAACTGGGCGACTACCTGCGGGAGCCGGATTTCTCGGCTGGCGCCTGGCGTGGTTCGGCCGTGGCGCTGGGCGGGCTGATCGCCCTGCTGGACGTCGCCGTGGCGCAGTTGCGGGAGTCCGGGCGGCTCGACAGTCCGCACGGCCAGGCGCGCATCGGCCAAGCGATGATCGCGCGCGAAACCAGCCGGCTGTGGGTCCGCGCCGCCGCACGGGCGGCCGAGGACCTCGCGGCCGATACGGCGCAGCGCGTCGCCACCGTCGGCCTGGGGCGGATCGCGGTGGAAACCGCCTGCCTCGATGCCATGCGGCTGGTGCAGCGTTCGCTGGGCCTGTCGGCGTTCCGGCAGGGCACCGCGGTGGAGCGGATCTGCCGCGACCTGTCCACCTACCTGCGGCAGCCCGCGCCCGACGAGGTGCTGACCGGATCGGCAAGCTGGTTCACCGCCAACCCCGAGGCAACGGTGACGGCATGAGCACGGCGGCGGACTTCCACGCGTGCTGGCGGGTCCTGCCAGTCAGCAACCTGGACACGATCATCGGCAACGGCACCTGCCTGGTGCTGGCGCCGCATCCGGACGACGAAAGCCTGGGGTGCGGCGGCCTGATCGCCGCCTGCGTCGCCGCCGACCGGGCGCCGCTGGTGGCGTTCCTGACGGACGGCGCCGGGTCGCATGCCGGCTCCCGCGCGTATCCACCGGCGCGGCTGCGGACGGTGCGGGCGCAGGAGGCGCGGGAGGCCGCGGCGGCGCTGGGCCTGCCGGCGCACCGTCTGGTGTTCCTGGAGCAGCCGGACACCGCGGCGCCACACCATGGTCCGGCGTTCGATGCGGTGGTGGCGAAGCTGCTGACGCTGGTGCGGCAGGAGGCGGCCTGCACGGCGATCGTCGCGCCGTGGCGGCATGATCCGCACTGCGACCACGAAGCCGCGGCCATCGTGGCGGCGGCGGTGGCCGGGACGGTGGGGATACGCTCGGTGGCCTATCCAGTCTGGGGCTGGACGCTGCCGGCCGATACTGCCCTCCCCGAGGCGCCGGGCGCGGGCTGGCGGCTGGACGTCGCGGCGTTCCTGGCTGCCAAGCGCCGCGCGATCCAGGCGCACCGGTCGCAGTTCGGCGGGCTGATCACCGATGATCCGAACGCCTTCAGCCTGCCGGCCGATCTGCTGTCGATCTTCGACAGCCCGTGCGAGACGTTCCTCGCGGCATGACCCGGTCCCGCTCCGCCGCGCATTTCCAGCGGCTTTACGACGCCAGCCCGGACCCGTGGGGGTTTGCCGGCAATGCCTATGAACAGGCGAAATACCGGCAGACCCTGGAAGCGCTGGACGGCCGCCGCTTCGCCTCGGGCCTGGAGATCGGCTGTTCCATCGGCGTGCTGACCCGGATGCTGGCGCCGCGCTGCGAGGCGCTGCTGGGGATCGACCTGGTCGAGCAGCCGCTGGCAGCGGCCCGGGCGCGGTGCGCGGATCAGCCGTGGGTGCGGTTCCGGCGCATGCGGGTGCCGGGGGCGTGGCCGGTGGGGCGGTTCGACCTGATCGTGCTGTCGGAGGTGCTGTATTTCCTCGCCCCGGCGGACATCGACCGCACCGCCGGGCTTGTGTGCGGCAGCCTGGTGCCGGGGGTGTGCGTAATCCTGGTCAACTGGCTGGGGCAGTCCGACGACCCATGCACCGGCGACGAGGCGGCGGACCGGTTCATCGCCGCGACGGCCGGTCCGCTGCGAGTAGCGCGGCAGGTTCGGGAGCCCGGCTACCGGCTGGACCTGCTGCAGGCCGATTGATGAGCCCGGCCGAAGGAGAGCCACGACGACAGGCGGAAGGCCGGATGCGGAACGGCCTGCGGGTCGAACAGCGCATCATACGGCGGTTCAGACCAATGACCTATGTCATGTTGCGTTGCTCGTGGGAGGTTCCTGCCGGCCTGCGTGATCGGGCCGGGCTCTCGGAACACCCTATCTGTGTGCATCTGCGTTCATCTGTGGCTCCCCTTATTCCGTAGGAAGCACAAACGCGCTGCATCCCAGCCTGAGCGTCAACGATCGGTCCGTGCCGCGCTGAGGATGCGCGGTTTTGGAACCACAGATGAACACAGATGCACACAGATGACCGCGGTGCGGGCCGGCAGCCGTCGTGCCACGCCGCCTGTTCCACCAAGGCAGATCGCGGTTTGCTGCGGCGCTGACGCTCCGCAACAAGCCCGTTCGCGCGCCCTGGTTGAAGCCCCGAAGCCTCGCCATTCGCTCGGGCGGCATAAAGCGGTATGATCCGCGCCAGGAGCGTTTCCAGGGTTGTGAGCATGGGGCAATTGATTTGGATCGCGTCGTATCCGAAATCCGGCAACACCTGGGTACGCGCGTTCCTGCACAACTACATCCGCAACGCCGATGCGCCGTGCGACATCAACCGCCTGACGGATCTGACGGCGGCGGATGTCAACGCCGAGCGATACGCGCGGTACGACCAGCGGCCGGCGTCGCAGTTTTCGGTGCCGGATGTGCAGCGCATGCGCCCGCTGGTGCATCGCGACCTGACCACGCTGGATTCGACGCTGGTTTTCGTGAAGACGCACAACGCCCGGCTGGCGGTCGCGGGCGTGCCGCTGATCACGCCGGCGGTGACGGCGGGAGCGATCTGCATCGTCCGCGATCCGCGGGACATCGTGGTGTCCTACAGCCGCCACATGGGCCTCTCGATCGACGACACGATCGCCTTCATGGCGCATCCCCAGGCCGCGACCGGCCGCTCGGACGAGCGGGTGTTCGAGTTCCTGAGCAGTTGGTCCGCCCATGTCCAGTCCTGGACGAGCCAGCCGGACCCGAACGTGCTGGTGGTGCGCTATGAGGCGATGGCCAGCGACCCGGAAGCGGCGTTCGGTGCCCAGATCCGCTGGCTCGGCCAGGAGCCGCCGGCCAATCGGCTGAGCCGGGCGATTGCGTTCAGTTCGTTCGAGGTAATGAGCGCGCAGGAACAGGCGAACGGCTTCAGGGAGCGTCCCGCCAACGCCACCGGCCCGTTCTTCGGCACCGGGCAAGCCGGCCATTGGCGCGCGGTGCTCAGCCCGGCGCAGCAGGCGCGGATCGAGCGTGACCATGGGCCGATGATGCAGCGGTTCGGGTATCTGGGCCGAGCGGCCTGAGGTGGGTAAGCCGACGCTCCGGTTGTTAAGCCAGAGCGTCGGCTCAGAGGACATCGGGATCTAACGCTATGCCCGCCCATGGATGAGCGCGATTGCTCGAAAATCAAGCCACCAGTTTGAGGTGCTTGGCACGAGTGGCAACCTGAAATCCTGTGACCGCATTTGCTTCGTTTAGCTCGACACGAATTTCCGCATCTGCAGGCGCTGCTTCAGCATCCTTAGCGCGCATGTAGGCAATAAGTACAGCCTCGCCGGTTTTACCGGCAATGGTCTGCCGACCAAGGTCGATGCAGTGCCCGTCCGATCGCCACCGACGTCCTTGATTGCGGGCCTTGGTGTATTTTGCGAGGACACGGAGGCTTGGGTTGCGACCAAGACGGCTTGCCAGTTCACCCTTAATGACTGCCTCTCGGGCTTGAGGGTCCAATCCAGCCACCAGATGCTCCACCCACAAAATGTCACTCTGTTCGATAAAGCGGAAACCCTGCCTCTCGCAGAACGCTCGCGCTTCTGCCGCCGTCTTGAATAGGGTCGCATCACCTATCGGATCGCCGACGAACTGCTTGTGACGTTCAGACATGAGCAGAACCATCCCACCGCTAAGATACTTCTCCAATGTCTCCGACAGAGGAATGAGGTCCGACCGATGTGCCACTGGTTTCTGCAGCTCGGCGAGCATATCGCGCTGAACTTGGGCATACTCCTTCAATGCGGTATAATCACTTTCTGGCATCCAGAGGTGGCGAGGTTTGCCACCAGGGTAGCGCCCACTCAAGCGCATCTGTTGCTGTAGGGCTGGAAGGACGAGCTTTGCCGATGGGCGCATGAAATGGTCCGTTGCGTGACGTCCGTCTCCTAGCCGTGCTCCATCGTCGAATACATTTGATGAGGCACAGCGAATGCCGCGATCAAGCTTCTTGCCGCCGATAACGAAGATAAACTGCTTGCCGGCGCGGTGCGCATCCGAGATTAGGTCTGCGACGGACCTACGATTCTGTCCAAGGCCGGTGGTGTTATTTACTTCGATAACCTCGCACTCTCGGGCGAGAGTCGCATGGCTCCGCCTGATGTATTCCTCAAGCTCACGTTTGATCGCGTTATGATGCGCCGTATGCTTGTGGACGTTAATCAGTGCCACCGGCTTGTCCGAGCGGCACAATACGGCGTCCACAAATAATGGAAGATCGTCATCTTTGCTAAAATCATACTTGCCAGCAATCGGGCGGATTGGGCGGTGCACGAAATCCGCTAAACCTTGGTAATCCGGGTGTTCCATAGGGGCAACATAGATTGCCTCGGGCGGTGGCGCTTTACCCTGCTTGATAGCGGCAAGCATATTAGTGCAAATTGTCGCGCTTACTTTCAACACGGCATGCGAGTCGCGGACCAACCGGTCCAATGTGGATTCGATCTGCTTGATATTGGCGAGCAACTTCCGCCGCTCTCGTTCGGTTGGCGCAGCCTCGGCGAGCAGTGCCAAATCATCCAGAAACAAGTCTGCCTCGTCCTGAATAAGGACAATTTTGCCAGCGACATGCGCCACATACTCTTCGGGCTTATCGCGCTGGAACCGATCCAGCTTCTCAGTGAAGTCCCTCGCCCGCCTTACCTGCATAATGTCGAATATCAGCGAACGGGTGACGAACGTACCGCACGTCACCTCTTGATACAGGAGAGGGCTTCCGCGCATTGGGTCAAGACCGAGATCAAGGCCATGGTCGCCAAATTCGGCGGACCTCGCTTCGCGGACTGCATCAGCGTGACCTTGTTCACGCAGCCGGAGATCAGGCTGTGTTACGATAATCGGGGTATATCCCGCCGTGCGGGCCATTGCCGCCGCTACGAGCATGTTGCGTGTTTTGCCGTACTGAACCGGACCCGTAGGCGTACCCGGTCCCCCCATTGCGCAAGAGTGCTTGGAAGAAGCGTGCAAAATCACCAGCCATCTAGATCTCCAAAGAAACTAGGCCGCCGATGTGGGTATATTTCTCCCATGTATCAAGAGGCTTTGGACAGATCAAGAGCCGGTTTTAGCCATTTCCTCCTATAATGCAGGCCACTCTGCGCGCCCAATAGGTCAACCGGAGCACCCCGGCCGCCCTAAAAAGCTGTAGCCATCCAATGATTAAAACATTGCCCACATTAAAGCGCGTTTTACACGAAAAATGATCTTGAAGCGACGCATCCGGCACCGACCACCGACTTCGCTACAACCTACGCATGTGGCGTGGAAGTCGCGGCTAAGGCCATCTCCTGTCGCAGCGCACTATCATAAGGGCCGCGCTACCAGCCAGCGCTATCCGATGGCGGCCGGCAACCGGACGACCCGCACCAACGACCGGCGTGCCCGCGCCGCATCGCCCCCCAGCGTCAGCAACG
Source organism: Rhodopila globiformis (assembly GCF_002937115.1). GTDB lineage: Bacteria > Pseudomonadota > Alphaproteobacteria > Acetobacterales > Acetobacteraceae > Rhodopila > Rhodopila globiformis. The sequence continues at coordinate 73,073 of NZ_NHRY01000236.1, forward strand.
CCGCGATCTGCCCTGGCCGCCGCAGCACCGACCCCAGCACCGCCAGCAGCCCAATGGCCCCATGCCGGTCCAGCGCGATCAGCGCCGCCGGCGGCAAGTCACGCTCCGCCGGGTCGCAAACCGCCCGCACCACGGCGAACGGCAGTCCGTGCGACGCCGCCACCCGTGCCACCGCGCCGCTTTCCAGGTCGATCGCCTGCGCCCCGGTCGCCGCGAACAGGTCCCGCTTGGCCACCGCGTCCGCCGCCACCGTCTCGCCGGCCAGCATGGCATGCCCGGTGAACCCGCCGAACCGGGCGGCCAGCGCCGCATCGGCCGCAAACACCTCGCCACTGCACAGCACCGTCTCCGGCACCACCACCATCCCCGGCCGCAGCGCCGGGTCCAATCCCCCGGCCAGGCCGAAGCTGATCAGCGCCGTCGCGCCCTCCTGCACCAGCCGCGACGCCGCCTCGGCCGCGCCGACCGGCATGCCGCCACCGGCCCGCACGGGAAAACCGAACCGCGCTGCAATCCGCGCCTCGGCGGCAAGGCCGACGACGAAGCCGGGCCGCGCCACGGCGCTCAGAAGCCGTACTCGACCCGCTGCGCGTTCCCCCGCCGCAGCTTGCGGTAGCGGGCCAGCGCCAGCAGCGGGAAATACAGGCGGTAGCCGTGGTAGCGCAGGTAGAACACCCGGGGAAAGCCGACCGCGGTGTAGGGAAGCTCGGTCCATTCGCCGTCGGACTTCTGGGTGGCGGCCAGGTAGGCGATGCCGCGGGCCGTCGCCGGATGGTTCGTCGCCCCCGCCGCCATCAGCCCGAGCACCGCCCAAGCGGTCTGGCTCGCGGTGCTCTCCTTGTAGCGGCCGTGCGGGGCGTCGCCGTAGCTTTCCTCGTCCTCGCCCCAGCCGCCGTCCGCGCGCTGCACCGAGGCCAGCCAATCGACCGCCCGCGTCATCATCGGGTTATCCGGCGGTATGCCAACGGCGTTCAGCGCGCACAGCACCGACCACGTGCCGTAGATGTAGTTGGTGCCCCAGCGGCCATACCAACTGCCGTCCGGCTCCTGCTCCCGCTGCAGGAACTCCAGCGCACGCTCCATCACCGGGTCATACACCGGCATGCCGATCTGGGCGAGGAAGGAGACGCAGCGGGCGCTGACATCCGCCGTCGGCGGGTCCAGTAGCGCGCCATGATCGGCGAACGGAATGTGGTTCAGGTGGAGGTGGATGTTCTCCGGCTCGAACGCGCCCCAGCCGCCATCGGACGACTGCATGCCGATGATCCATTCGCGGGCGCGCTCGATCGCCTCGGCATAGGCCGGGTCGCCGTTGCGGTGCAGCAGCATGCCGACGACGGCGGTGTCGTCCACGTCGGGGTAGTATGGATTCTGATACTGGAACGCCCAGCCGCCCGGCCTCAGCCCCGGACGCCGCACCGCCCAGTCGCCGACGACGTCGGTGATCTGCAGCGGGCGCAGCCAGACGCAGGCGTCATCCGTCGGCAGCCCGGCCTCGGCCAGGGCGTGCCCGGCGAGGCTGGTGTCCCACACCGGCGACAGGCAGGGCTGGCACCAGGCGCGGTCCTCCTCCATCACCAGCAGCCGGCGCACCGCCTGCCAGGCGGTCACGGCGTCCGGGTGGTCAGCCGGATACCCCAGCGTGTCGAACATCATCACGGTGTTCGCCATGGCGGGATAGATGCCGCCCAGCCCGTCCTCGCCGTTCAGCCGCTCGGTGACGAACGCCACCGCCTTCTCGGTCGCGCTCTCCCGGCCAGCGTGCGGGAACAGCGGTTCCACGTGGCGCAGCACGCCGTCAAGGCTCTTGAACAAACGCCCCCAGTAGGAGCGGAACGGGCCGCGGATCCAGTCCGTCACCTGCTCCGGCGGCGTGCAAAACAGTTCCTGGACGTCCACGCCGCGCGGGTTCCGCGCCTGCGGGCGGCGGGCCATCAGCACCAGCAGCGGCACGATGACGGTGCGCGACCAGTACGAGACCTTGGACAGGTGGAACGGGAACCACAGCGGCAGATGCATGATCTCCAGCGGCATCACCGGCACGGCCCGCCACGGCACCTGTCCGAACAGGGCCAGCTGGATGCGCGTAAAGACATTTGTCGTCTCCGCGCCGCCGGCCGCCAGGATCGCCTCCCGCGCCCGGCGCATATGCGGCGCCTCGGGATCGTCGCCGATGCACTTCAGCGCGAAGTACGCCTTCACGCTGGCCGAGATGTTGAACGCCCCGTCATGAAACAGCGGCCAGCCGCCATGCGCGCCCTGGCAGGCGCGCAGATACACGCCGATGCGGTCCTGCAGCGGCCGGTCGATGCGGTCGAGGAAGTGCTCCAGCAGCACATACTCGGCCGGGATCGTGGTGTCGGCTTCCAGTTCGAAGACGAAGTGTCCGTCAGGCTTGCGGTGGCGCAGCAGCGCCTCCGACGCCCGCTGGACCGAATCATCCAGGGCGTGCTCGTCGAGCACCAGCCCGGTCGTCGCGTCGAGAGCCATTGTATCCTTGAACTCAGGCTGAGAGAATCACGTTCGCGGCGGAACGACCTGACTTTATTGCCCCCTCGATGGTGGCGGGCAACCCGGTTGCGGTCCAATCCCCCGCGAGCGCCATGTTTCGGGCCATTTCTGTCTTTGCCTGTGGCCGCCGTGCATCCTGTATGGCGGTCGCGGCGAAGGTCGCCCGGCGCTCCTTGACCACGCGATACGCCGGCGGCTCGTCCTTCAGCACCGAATCCAGCCCCAGCGCATCCACGACATTCGGCCAGACCGCCAGCGCGATCGACCGGGCAGGCTCGTCCACCATGCTGTTCGCCGCGCTGATGGTGACGGAGACATGCCCGGGCTTGAGGAACACCCACTCCGCCGTGCCGCCGATCAGGCCGATGAAGCCGGCTTCCGCCAGTGGCCCCCGCGGCGCCCCCTGGGGCGCAGCGTCATGCCGGAAATGGATGTTCAGGATAGATTCGAACCGATCCGGCGCGATCAGTCCGGGCAGCAGGTCGGTGGCGACCCATGGCGGCACCGCCAGCACCACGCTGTCCGCCGGCCCGAGCGGGATCGTGGCGTCCGGCCCGCGCAGGGCGGTCACGCGGCCGTCCTCGATCGTCAGGCCGGCGACGCGGTGGTTGAAGCGGATCCCGGCGCCGCGTGCCTGCAGCGTGGCGACGGCCGGGTCGACCAGCGCCTCGGACAGCCCTTCCTTCGGCAGCATCGGGCGACAGGCGGCGCCGCCGCGCATCAGCGTCTCGCGCAGCACCACCCCCAGCAGACGCGCCAAGCCGTGCTGCGTCGAGGTGTTCAGCGCCGCCACCGCCAGCGGCTCGACCAGCCGCCAGAACAGGCGGCCGCGCCGCATGCTGTCGGCTACCGTGGTGTCGTCGCGGATGCGGGCGATCCGCGCCATGCGCCAGTAGTCGGTCAGCCGCGTGTCCGGCACCCGCCCGCCGGGCCGCAGCATCCACCACGGGATCCGGCTATTGTTCAGCCGCAGCACCCAGCGCTCGCGCGTCTTCAGGTCGAGGAACGGAAACACCGCCCGATCCGGGATGGCGAACCGGTCGATCGCATTGATTTCGGCGATGTAGGCGCCGGCGACACGGTTGCCCGACAGCAGCAGATGGTTGCCGTTGTCGATCCTGAGCCCCAGTTCCTTGTCCAGATACGACCGGCACCGCCCGCCCGCGACCGGCCCGGCCTCATGCAGCACGACCGCGCGGCCCGCCGCCGTCAGCGACAGCGCAGCCGCGAGGCCGGCCAGTCCGGCGCCGATGACATGGGTTGCGCTCATCGTTGCCACTTCTGCACGACCGACGGAATCGCCGCAACCAACCAGCCGCTGCGCGGCCCCGGCACAAGGCCAGGAACAGGCGAATCCAGGTTCGGCTCGGCTCTCAAAGCAGTCCTCCAGCCCGCCCGCGGGCACCACGATGGATGAAAATGGGCGAGGCCCGTTGCCCCATCGTCATCGCCGGGCGTGTCCCGGCCATCTGCGCTGCAACGGTGGGGGGGGGATGGCCGGGACACGCCCGGCCATGACGATGGGACGATGATCCTACGGAACCATATCTTCATAACAGGCATAAGGCGCGCAACTCCAGGCGGAGCGCGGCCGGCAGGCTGTCGAGACCCCGCACCGCGCCCGGCTCCGGCAGATCGGGTGGGGCGGCCTCGGGTTCAAGGTAGCGCCATCCCTGGAACGGCCTGGTCGGCCGGCCGATCAGCGGCACCAGGGCCGGGTCCAGGATGAGGCCGGTGCAGGCGGTGGCGTCCTCGTACTGGTCCTCGATGATGTCCAGGATACGTTGGCGCGCCAGCATCGAGCCGGTGATCACCCAGTAAATCGAGCCCCCGTTCAGCACCTCGGCCCGGCGGCGCGGGTGGTTGCGCGTGCGGTGCCGCAGCGGCGGGTTGTCGCGGCTGCGCACGGCCTGCAGTTCCCGCAGGTGCTCGACGTCGCGCACGCCGACGGCCAGCTTGGTCAGATGCAACATGGTTGGAGCGACTCGTCTGCCTGGGGATCTGTCATATCATCGTACGGGAAGATAGGAGAGGCATCACCGGGTTGGAACCGGCGGCGTGGTTGACCCCCCTCGCGCCGGGCCGCATATGCGTCAGGTACCAGTGAAAGGCCGGCCGAGGCATGGATTGGTCCCGTCATCTCCATACGACCGGCCGCGCCCTCCGGTCCGCGAAGGATTTCATCAAGGCGCGGATGGGTTCGGCGGTGGCGAGTCTGCTCGGTTCGACGACCGCGCCCGAGACCGGCCAGCTGCTGACCGTTGCCGCGTTCGGCGACAATCCCGGTCGGCTGCGCATGCGCTTGTATCTGCCCCCCGTCGTCCCCGGCCGCCCGCTGGTGGTGCTGCTGCACGGCTGCGGCCAGGACGCCGCGACCTTCGCCGCCGCCAGCGGCTGGATGGAGATGGCGGACCGCCTCGGCTTCCCGCTGGTCCTGCCGGAGCAGGTGGATGCCAACAACCGCGCCGGCTGCTTCCAGTGGTTCCGCCCTGGCGACAGCGCGCGCGATTGCGGCGAGGCGGCGTCGATCGCCGCGATGACCCGGGCGGCGATGCAGCGGTGCGACAGCGATCCCGGGCGGGTCTTCGTGCTGGGACTGTCGGCTGGCGGGGCGATGACGGTGGCGCTGCTGGCCGCCTATCCCGACCTGTTCGCCGCCGGCGCCAGCGTCGCCGGACTGCCGGTGGGCACGGCCCGCTCGGCGCTGCAGGCGCTGACCCGCATGGCGGCGGCCGGCCCGCAGCGCAGCCCCGGGCACCTGGCAACGCAGGTCCGCGCCGCCGCGCCCGCGGGCTTCGCCGGCCCCTGGCCGCGCCTGTCCATCTGGCAGGGGCTGGCCGACAGGACGGTGGCGCCGACCAATGCGACGCTGCTGGCGCGGCAATGGTGCGCGCTGCACGAGCTGGCCGAGGCATCAGCGCTGCAGCAGGTGCAGAACGGCGTGCAGCACCGGACCTGGACGCATCCGGGCGGACGGGCGGTGCGGCCGCCAGTGGAGATGTGGTCGCTGCCGCGCCTGGCGCACGCCTATCCGGTCGACGTGCCCAGGGCCGAGCCGGTCCGCTTCGTCGCCCAGGCGGCGGTGGATGCGACCGCCGGCATCGCCCGGTTCTTCGGGCTGGACTGATGCCGCGCCGGGGCGCCTACTGGCGCTCCGGGGACACGCCCGACCATGACGGGAAGGAAACGGACCGCGCTTGTTTTCTGCCGGCGCCGCCGGCTGGCGAACTCCGTGGCGATCACCGGCACGGTGCCGGACGCCCGCCTGTTCATACCTGAAGAAGCCTGAACCGGATCGCAACCTGATGGAGGAAACAATGGCCAAGGGCCTGCTGCTGGTTGCCTTCGACTTCACCAACGCCCACGAGGACGAGTTCCACGACTGGTACGACCTGGAGCACATCCCGGAACGCCAGCGCATCCCCGGCTTCGGCCTGTGCGAGCGCTGGATCAGCGCCGCCAACCCGAAGCAGGCGATCGCGAGCTACGACCTCGCCGGCCTGCCGGTGCTGGCCAGCGCGCCATACCTGGCGATTGCGCACGAGAACCTGTCGCCCTGGTCGAAACGGGTGGCGCCGATGTGCACGCGGCTGCTGCGCTTCGAGGGGGAGCAGACCCTGCCCGGCGACGCCGACAGCCCGTCCGGCGCCGGCGGCCTGCTGGTGAACGCGATGAACGTCACGCCCGAGCGCGAAGCCGAATTCAACGAGTGGTACGACCATGAGCACATCCCGTCCCTGGCCGCGGTGCCGGACGTGCTGTCGGCGCGGCGGTTCAGGGATGCGAAGGGGACGCACCGCTATCTGGCGCTGTACCATCTACAGTCGCCGGAGGTGCCGGCCGGGGCGGCGTGGAAGGCGGCCGCATCGTCGGAATGGACCGAGCGGCTGCGGCCGCACTTCCGGGACCATGTGCGGATCCTGGCGCGGCGGTACATGCGCGGGGGGTGATGGCAACGATGCTGTCAGGAGCGCATGGATGCCGGCGGCCGGTTGTCCCTGTCCGTCGTCTCCGTTCATAAGATCGAAGCGGGCCCCGATAAACCGGCGGCACCGTTGATGGTTGCGACTATTTTGCTGATTGGTGTTTTGGATGGGTCAGGTCGAGCTTTGCGCGCTCGCCGCCAAAGAAACGCGCGTTCATACGCCGCAGGAAAAACGGGTCAATGGGATCAGCCCGTGATGACAGTACAGTGTCATAATGGCACACCGGGCGGAAGGCAGTCTTACCGCCTTTCCCACCCCAGTGCATCACCTTGGTCGCGTCAAATGTATTCAGACAATGGAAGCAACCACACGCCCCGCCAGAAGCGATTAGCTGCCGATTGCCATCGAACGGGCGTGGGCTGCATTCAGCATTGGCTCGTCTATGTTCACCATACGGTTATTATATCTCCCCACTGCTGTCCGGTCAATCTGTGAATAGATTCAATTGGTTATTTTCCATAGCGGCATCGAAACCGTAGGCGCCAGGCAAAAACGCAGATTGAATCGGTAGCTTTTCGAATACTGACACCGAAACCACCTGCAACATTGTGTAGAGCGAGGCCTCCAGGTTCAGCCGTTTGCGCACAATGGCCACGAGCACGTAGACCGATACGGCGATCCAGATCTGCGTCTTCACGGCGTTTTCCGAGGTGCCATAGAAGCGCTTGATCCGCAGGTGCTGCTTGATCCACTTGAAGAATAGATCAACTTGCCAACGAGCCTTGTAGAGGTCGCATACGGTCGCCGCCGGCAAGCTCGTCTGGTTGGTCAGAAACACCAGTGTCTTGCCCGTTTCCGGATCCTTGAAGCGGATACGGCGGAGGCGGATGGGACACTCGTGCCGGGTGCGGGCGCCATCCAGCGCGATCGTCTGGTCGGCGATAATCCCCGCGTCCCGATCGGCCGGTGCCGAGTACACCCGGTGCGCCCGGAGGTTGGACTTGGCACGCGTGACGAAGAACGCACCGGCCTGGTGCAACGCATGGAGCCGGGCAAAATCGACATAGGCGCGGTCCATGACATAGATCGCACCAGCCTCCGGCACCAGCCTGTCGAGCACCTGGCTGTGTTCATGAATTTTGGCCCACTTGTGCTGACGAATTCTGGCCCACCCTCCGGGGTTTGACCGGCTGAGCCGGGCCGAGGCCCGGCTCAGCCGGTCAGCGTCAGATCTCTGTCCTTTCCATCATGATTTGCCTGCCGTGCCTTTCGCGTCAGGGCCGCTCAGCGCTGCCTCGCCTGTTTTTCGTCACTGACGGATATTGCCCGCGGCTTGGCAGTGGTGCTGGTCTGTCACTGACAGGCTGAATTCCGTCAGATGACAATAAATGGCGAGGCAGCCAGGTGATCCCGCCAGGGCCGGACGTGCAGATGCCGGGTGTGGCAGCGGAGGCCGCTGTCCATGCCGTTCCGTTACTGCGTAACGGGGCGGCCTGCTGCCATGGACTGGTGATACGGTGTGCCATGCCATCAGCACTCGTGCGCCGGCCGGACACTGGCCCACGCTGACAGCGCCATATTCCGTCAGATGACAATAATGCCCGCGATTGCTGCGGTGCCTGGCCCATCAAGCCGGCGCCCGACCAGCCGTTCCGGACCGCCCTCTGCGCCGTGGATCGCGTCATGTCCCTGTCCTTCCCATCAGGTTTTGCTCGCCTTGCGCTGGGCCGTTGTGCGACGGAACCGGTAGGACTCGGTCCCGGTGGTGATGATGTGGGCCTGGTCGGTCAGCCGATCGATCAGCGCCTTGCACAGCCGCGGATTGGGGATCACCTGCGACCACTCGGAGAACGGCAGGTTGGTGGTCACGATCACCGCTGCCTTCTCGGCCCGGTCGGCGATCACCTG
>NZ_NHRY01000237.1 GCF_002937115.1 Rhodopila globiformis
GCCTTCGCCGCAGGCGGCGCCGGGCGGCTGCCGTCCAGCCACGACGCGATGCTCTCGGCACGCTGCAGGCCGGAATCGACCGCGGCCATGGTGCTGGACAGGTCGTCCGACTTGTCCCGCTCCCAGGCGCGGACCGCCCACAGCCAGACGGCCAGCAGCCCGTGCGTCTGCACGTCGCCACGCGGCCCGGTGGCATCGACGCCGGCGGCCTGCAGCATCCAGCGCATGCTGCGCCGTGTGGAGCAGGTCAGCAGCATCGCCGTCAGCGGGTCCCCCGGCAACGCGCGCAGCAGGGCGAGGACCCCCGCGCGATGCGCCTGCAGGAAATCGAATCGCTGCATCAACAGGTCGAACAGCCGATCGCGCACCGTTCCCTCGGAGGGAACGTGGTGCAGCGCCGCCTGATCGGCCATGCGGCCGAACTTCAGCAGGATGGAGGCGATGGCCGGAAAGCGGGCGCGAGCCTCGGCCACGGACAGCTCAGCGGCACGGGCCGCCTTGACGGCGTTGACCTTGTGCCAGCCCTGTTCGGCGGCGACGCGGAACGCGGAGGCCACCAGCGCGGTGTCGAAATCAGTGTCGCTCATGCCACCAAACCATGTTGCGTTGCCAGATAGTTAACCTGCCGCCGGCGTCTTGCCCCCTCGTCATGGCCGGGCGTGTCCCGGCTATCCGCGCTTCGACGGTGGGGGGGGATGGCCGGGACACGCCCTACGCAATGCACACATCCTGGAAAAGAGTCGGAAGTGACCGTAAAATCAAGTGCTTGCCTGGGCGCCAAGAGCGCTCCCCCATCGTCATGGCCCGGCTTGTCCGGGCCACCTGTTCCAGCACGTGTGCCGCGACAGGTGGCCCGGACAAGACGGGCCATGACGAAAGGGAAACGCAGCGGCGGACCGTTTCCGAGATGTGTGCATCCCGTAGGGACACGCCCAGCCATGACAATAGAGGGACGACCCCGCGACGATAAAGGGACGACCCCGCGCCGCCCGACCATCGACACCCGCGAGACGGCATCTGCATCGTCGCTCACCCCGCGAGCTCGCGCGACCGCCGCGTCGCCGCGGCAATGGCCTGCGACACCGCGGTCGGCCAGGCGTCAGGGTTCATCAGCACGGACAGCGCCGCGGCCGTGGTGCCGCCCGGGCTGGTGACCGCCTTGCGCAGGCTGGCCGCGTCGTCCGGGTTGGCCGCCAGCAGCGCGCCGGAGCCGGACACCGTCTGGCGGGCCAGCAGCCGGGCGAGTTCAGGCGGGATGCCCTGCTCGATCGCCGCCTGCTCCATCAACTCGGCCAGCAGGAAGACATAGGCGGGGCCGCTGCCGGACACCGCCGTGACGGGATCGAGCAGGGGCTCGTCCTCGACCCAGGCGACCGTGCCGATGGCGCGCAGCAGCCGATCGCACAGCGTGCGCTGGGCGGTGCTGACGCCGGGGCCGGGGCAGCCGACGGTGATGCCCTGCCGCACCGCGGCCGGCGTGTTCGGCATCGCCCGCACGATGGCGGCGGACGGGCCGAGCAGCGCGCTGATGCCGCCGATGGTACGGCCGGCCATGATCGAGAGGAACACGCTGCTGCCGGCGAAGCGAGCATAAGCCGGCAGCGTCGCGGCGGCGTTCTGCGGCTTCACCGCCAGCACCACCGCCGCCGGGGTGAACCCGGCGGGGATGGCGGCGGCGTCGGCCACCACGGTCACGTCCGGGCCGGCGAACGAGGCGGCGTCCGGGGCCGGATCGACGGCGACCGACGGCGCCAGCCCTTCCTCCCGCCAGCCGGCCAGCATGGCGCTGCCCATACGGCCGCAGCCCACCAGCAGGATCGGGGGGATGCTTCCGGCTGTGCTGGTCACGCCTCCCCCACGCAGTCGAGCATCGCCGCCGCCAGCGCCTCGGCCGGCGTCTTGCCGCCCCACAGCACGAACTGGAAGGCGGGGAAGAAACGCTCGCATTCGGTGATCGCGATGTCGATCATGTCCTCCAGGCTCTCCGCCGAGGCGCCCGGGGCACCACGCAGCAGCACGGCGTGACGGAACACCGGCATGCCATCGTCCGATTCCAGCCCGAAATGCCCGAGCCAGAGCTTCTCGTTGGCCAGGGCGAGCAGCTCGTACAGCACCGGCCGCTGCTTCTCCGGCACCTTCATGTCAAAGGCGCAGGTGAAGTGCATCACGCTGATCTCGTGCGACCAGTTGAAATACAGGCCATAGTCGCACCACTGACCCGGCGCCTCGGCGGCCATTTCCGATTCGCTGCGACGGTCGAACGCCCATTCATTCGCGGTGACAATTTGCTCCATGACATCAAGGGGGTTGGCGGCGTTGTCCACGGACGTGGTCAGCGTTACTGACATGCGGGGTCTCCCGTCAGAAGGAAGGCCGAGCGTGGCCTTCACCCCCGGGATCGTGTTGCAGCCGGAACACCTTGCCGGCACGGCGATTCTCCCGGAGTTGGCCACAGCCCAAGCCTATTCATGTGTCATCGCCCCCCGCAAGTGGCACGACTTCTTTTTGCACCGAACGTCAGGTGTCTTTTTTTCCATGTTTCATCCGCATTCGGGATGATTTCACTGCGCTGTCATAACCCTTCCGGCGGCACGGCGTCGCTGTCGCCGGCTTCAAGTGCAGCGACCCGTGCTTCCAGCGCCGCCAGGCGGGCCTCGAGCCTGGTCACGTGTGCTTGGGCGGCCTCCTCGCCGGCGCGGGCGTTGGCGGCGAGTTCCTGGACTGCCTCGAATTCCTCGCGCTTCACCAGGTCCATGCGCTGGATCAGGTCGTCCAGCCGGGCGCGCATCACGGCCTCGGCCTCGTCGCGCAGCCCCGTCAGGGCGGAGATCGCCCCGCCGGCGACACCGGCAATGTCATCAAAGATTCGCGGACGATCGGTCATTGTATCATACTCCAGATTCTGAAACGGCTTTGCAGCCGCACAACCACCCGTATATAGCGCAACCATGATCCTGATAACTGGCGGCGCCGGATTCATCGGCTCCAATCTGCAGGCCTCGCTGGCGCGTCGCGGGCATGAGACCGTGGTCGTCGATACCCTGGGTTGTGCCGGCAAGTGGCGCAACCTGGCGAAGCACCCGCCTGCCCGCGTGGTGCCGCCGGACGATTTGCGCGCCTTCCTGGACAGCTACCCACCGATGGAGATGGTGTTCCACCTGGGCGCCGTCAGCGAGACCACGGCGGCGGACGGCGATCACACCTGGGCCACCAACGTCGAGTTGAGCCGGTTTCTTTGGGAGTGGTGTGCCGATCGGGGGGTGCGGATGGTGTATGCGTCCTCGGCCGCGACCTACGGCGCCGGCGAGCAGGGCTTCGACGACGATTTTTCGCTCGCCGCGCTGGAGCGGCTGCGGCCGCTGAACCTGTACGGCTGGACCAAGCATGCCTTTGACCTGCTGGTCGCCAAGGTGCTGACGCACCGGCGGGAGCTGCCGCCGCAATGGGTGGGGCTTAAGTTCTTCAACGTCTATGGCCCGAACGAGTACCACAAGGGCAAGATGATCTCGGTGGTGAAGGTCAAGCACGACGAAGTCGCCGGCGGCGGCCCGGCGCGGCTGTTCAAATCCGACCAGCCGGGCCTGCCGGACGGGGAGCAGAAGCGCGACTTCATCTGGGTGGCCGACATCGTTGACGTCATGCTCTGGCTGATGGAGACGCCGTCGGTCAACGGGCTGTACAACCTGGGCACCGGCCGGGCGCGCACCTACCTGGACCTGGCGCATGCGGTGTGCGACGCGGCGGGACGGCCACACGCGGTGGAATTCATCGACATGCCGGCCAGCCTGCAAAGCCAATATCAATCGTTTACCGAAGCCCGCATGGACCGGCTGCGCGCCGCCGGTTATACGGGGCAGTTCACCCCGATGGAGGAAGGCATCAGGCGCTACGTGCAGGACTATCTGGCGACGCCTGATCTCTACATATGATTCCCGTCCTGCTTTTTCCCCAGTTCGACCCGGTCCTGATCCAGATCGGCCCGTTGAGCATCCGTTGGTATGCGCTGGCCTACATCCTCGGCCTCGTCGTCGGTTGGCGCCTGGCCCGGCGGCTGGTGCAGAAGCCGCCGGTGGTGGCCACGCCGCTCCAGGTCGACGACTTCCTGACCTGGGCGACGCTGGGCGTCGTGCTGGGCGGGCGGCTCGGCTACGTGCTGTTCTACCAGCCGAGCGTGTATTTCGCCCATCCGCTGTCGATCTTCGCCGTCTGGGAGGGCGGCATGAGCTTCCACGGCGGCATGCTGGGCGTGGCGATCGCGATCATCGTGTTCTGCTGGCGCAACTCCATCCCGCTGCTGGGCTTCGCCGACCGGATCGCGGTGGTGGCGCCGATCGGCCTGGGGTTTGGGCGCATCGCCAATTTCATCAACGGCGAGCTGTGGGGCCGCCCGGCGCCCGACTGGCTGCCCTGGGCAATGATCTTCCCGCGCGCCGGGATGGTGCCGCGGCACCCCAGCCAGTTGTACCAGGCGTTCCTGGAGGGGCTGGTGCTGTTCACGGTGATGGCGGTGTTGTCGCGGCGGCAGGATCTGCGGGCGCGGTTCGGCACGCTGTCCGGGGCGTTCCTGGCCGGCTACGCCGTGGCGCGGATCATCGGCGAGTTCTTCCGCGAGCCCGACGCGTTCCTGGGCTTCCTGTGGTTTGGCACGACGATGGGGCAGCTGCTGTCGATTCCCATGCTGCTGGTGGGCCTGTGGCTGATCTGGCGGGCGCGGCCGGCGCGGCCCGGCCAGGCCTGACGGCCGCCGAACCCGCGGCCATGAGCGGGGAGCCGGAGCGCCTCGACCGGTTCATGGCGCGCGCCAACGCGGCCTATTACGCGACGCACGACCCGTTCGCCGATTTCACTACCTCGCCGGAGATCAGCCAGGTGTTCGGCGAGATCGTCGGCCTGTGGGCCGCCGTCGCCTGGCAAACGCTGGGCCGTCCGGACCCGGTGCTGCTGGTCGAGGCCGGCCCCGGCCGCGGCACGCTGATGGCCGACGCGCTGCGGGCGGTGCGCAAGGTGATGCCGGGGTTTGCCGCGGCGCTGCGGGTGCACCTGATCGAGACCTCGCCCCGCCTGCGTGCCGCCCAGGCCGCGCGCGTGCCGGAGGCAAGCTGGCACGACTCGCTGGAAACCGTGCCGGCCGCGCCGATGATCCTGGTGGCGAACGAGTTCCTGGACGCCCTGCCGATCCGCCAGTTCGTCCGCCGTGGGGACGGGTGGACCGAGCGGTTCGTCGCGGACGGCGCCTGGGCCGAGCAGCCCGCCGACGCCGCCGCGGTGCCGCCCGGGCGCGATGCGGCCGAGGGGCAGGTGGTCGAGGTCAACGAGCCGGCGCGGGCTTTCGTCGCCTCGGTGGCGCGGCGGTTGCGGGGGCATCCGGGGGTGGGGCTGTTCGTGGACTACGGACCGGCCCGCAGTACCGCCGGCGACAGTCTCCAGGCGATCGCCGGGCGCAAGCCGGCGCCGCCGCTGTCGCCGTTGGGGTCGGCCGACCTGACGGCGCATGTGGATTTCGCCGACATGGCGGCGGCGGCACGGGCGGCAGGCGCGGCGGCGCAGGGGCCGGTGACGCAGAGCGAATTCCTGGTCGCCCTGGGGGTGTTCCAGCGGACCGAGGCGCTGGCGCGGGGCCGCACGCCGGAGCAGGTAACGGCGCTGCGGCAGGCGACGCAGCGGCTGGCCGATCCGCGGGCGATGGGGGATCTGTTCAAGGTGCTGGCGGTGACGTCGCCGGGGTGTCCGGGATTGCCGGGCGTGGCCGCTGGGTGAACACCATGGGAACCATGATAAGGTCGCGGACGGAGAAGGACTGGCGGCTCGGCTCGTTGCCCACTGTCAGGGCGGGGGCACGCCTCATTGGCGGCGGGACAGCGGCGGCTGTTGCCGTGTCCCAACCGGCCTGCCGTCTGCTGTAACCCCAGTCGGACGGCGACGCCACCGACCTTTCGAGCAATCCTCACCGTCATGCCCGGGTTTGCGGTCACTGGGCACACGCCCGGCCATGACGGTGAGACAACAGACCTGGCCTTATCTCGCGAAGTTACAGCAGACCGCAGGTTAGTTGGGACGCAGACGGCCTGTCCTCATCGTCATGGCCCGGCTCGTCCGGGCCACCTGTCGCGGCACACGTGCTGGAATAGGTGGCCCGGACAAGCCGGGCCATGACGAAAGGGAAACGCAGCGGCGGACCGTTTCCAGGATGTGTGCATTGCGTAGGGACAAGCCGGGCCATGACGAGTGAGGTGCGCCGTCGCCGTGTCTCAACCAACCTGCGGTCTGCTGTAGCGCTTATGGGGACAAGCCGGGCCATGACGGATGCGGATCAGTCGATCGCCGCATGCACCAGGTTCGACACCCGGTCCAGCCGCGCGGAGTGCCACGGATCGGGGCTGACGAAATTGGTCAGGTAGCTGAACGACACGCCGCTGCTCGGGTCCGCCCAGGAATACGACGAGCCGACCCCGCCGTGCCCGAACGTCACCGGCGCGCCAATCGTGCCCAGCCCGCGGATTCGGTCACTCTCGCCGCGCACGTGCGGGCCGAGGCCGCGATGCATCGGGATGTTGGTCATCTGCACGTCCGGCGCCTCGCCGGTATGGTTCCGCGCCACGTAGGCGATCAGCCGGGGCGAGAACAGCCGCACGCCGCCCAGCCGCCCGCCGTTGCCCAGCATCTGGTAGAACGCCGCCATGCCCCGCGCCGTGGCGTAGCCGCCGCCGCTCGGCAGGCCGGCGGCGCGGAAGGCGGCGGAGTTGTCGCGCGGCTCCGGCGCATAGGTGTCGGCGCAGCGGGCCTGCTGCGCTTCCGGCACGCCGACGAAGATGTCGTCGCCAAGGCCGAGCGGCGCGATCACCCGCTCGCGGATCACGTCGCGGTAGTCCTGGCCGGTGACCGCCTCGACCACCATCGCCTGCACCAGGTGCGCAGCGCGAGGGTGGTACTGCAGCCGCGAGCCGGGGCTCCAGTCCAGCGAGAAGTCGCAGACCTCGGCACGCATCCGGGCGTGGTCGGTCCAGGTCGCCTGGGAGACGTCGCCGCCGGGGAAGCCGCCCTGGTGGGTCATCACCTGGTGCAGCGTGATCTCGCCTTTCCCCCGCGCCGCGAACGCCGGCAGGTGATCGGCCACGCGATCCATGAACGACAGGCGGCCGTCCTCCACCAGGGTCCAGACCGCGGCCGAGGTCAGCACCTTGGTCTGGCTGAACAGCAGGAACAGCGTGTCGTCGCCGGCTGGAACGGTGCCGCCTTCGGTGCGGGCGTCGCCATAGGTGCGGCACAGCGCCAGCTTGCCGTGGCGGGCGAGGGCGATCTGCGCGCCGGCATAGCGGCCCTCGGCGACGTGCGCCCGGATCAGCGCATCGAGGTGATCCAGCGGCCGTTCGGCGAAGCCGAGCGCCGAGGGATTGGATTCCGGAAGCGGGTAGGGCGCGGCCATGGTCGTTTCCTCCTGCGGGTTGGCGTTGGTGCAGGTTAGGCTGGAGCAACGGCGAAGGCCAATTGCGTGACGACTGCGGCGATTGCATCGGCACGGCTGCGCGCCTGGCTTGCAGGCGAAGCAGGCGACACCGCCAACGTACCGGCGCACGTCTGCCGGGTCTTTCGCCAACATCGCTGGTGACCAGGGCAGTTGGCCCCGAGCCAGGTCCTGCGGTTCGGGCAAGGCCACATGAACCGGCTGCCGGTTCGTCCGCAGGCGCGTATTTGCGGGCGCGTTGCGCAGAATTGGCGACGATCCGGCGGTATCACTGTTCAGTGATGGTTCCGCGGCTTGATTCAACTGTGCTATAAGCTGGTATCTTGGCGCAGTTCAAAAGACTCTGCGACCGGACAAGCAAAAAATCAATCCTGCAAAGAACAGATCGTCGGGAGGATTTATGTCCAGTGATCTCAGGCTTGCGCTACCCGTGGTGTGCCTGGCCCTTGCGCTGGGCCCAGGGGCGCGTGCCCAGCACGCGGCTCTGTCCGATGAAGTCTACATGAAACAAGCCCTCGCCGCAGCGCCGAAATCTGTCGCCAGGGATGCCTCGGTCATACGATTGGAGCATGACGGAACATGGCGGACCCTGCGCGTAGGAACGAATGGATTTACCTGCCTGATCATGGGCACGGACAGGATGTGTAACGACAGGAACAGCATGCAGTTCCTCCAGGCCATGATGAAGCATGAGCCGCCACCCAATCAGCTTGGGTTCTCGTACATGCTGGGCGGAGACACTGGTCCAGCCGGCGAAACCGGCGGCGCCAGCAATACCGATCCGTCCGCGGCGGCAAGGACAGCCGACAACCACTGGATCGTCACGGGGCCCCATATCATGCTGTTCGGGCCGCCGGCGAAGGCGCTGGGCTATACGGAAGCTGCCGATCCCGATCCGACCCGGCCATACATGATGTGGGCCGGCACGCCCTATGAACATGCGATGGTTCCGGTGAAGTAGCGCACTTCGCAGGCACCATTCGGACAAGCCACAGCGGACCGCAGGTAGGTTGGGACGCGCAGTCGCTGCCTCGTCGTCATCGCGGCCGAAGGGCCGCTATCCACGCCTTTGCCGGTATTAGCACCGTAAGGCGTGGATGGCGGGCCTGCGCCCCATTGGCGTTAAAATAGCGTGGCGGCGGCACGATGCTTGCCATTCCGTCATGGCCCGGCTTGTCCGGGCCACCTATTCCAGCACTGTGCCGCGACAGGTGGCCCGGACAAGCCGGGCCATGACGAGGAGGCAACAGCCAGCCCCATTTTTAACGCCAATGGGGCCTGCGCCCGCCATGACGATGAGGGCACCCCGTCCCAACTGACCTGCGGTCTGCTGCAGCACCTTGCACGTCCCAGGGGCACGTCCCAGGGGCACGTCCCAGGGCAAAATGCCTGTCCGTCCGGCGAAATACGGCAGAACAGGAATGATGCAATTGAATAACGGCACCCCCCGGTCTGACTGTGCGGACGTGCCGCCAGTACCGGCTGCCGGCGAGTGAGCCGCAGGCAGGATGGCCTGAACAGGCACGCGACGGCCCGCACCGATACGGCTTCCGCTGACGGTATGACGAATGCGGCCTACGCCTGCCGCATCGTTTGGACGAAACGATGCACGGACGCGGCCATGCCCTCGCAGTTCTCCTTCAGCGAGCCGGAGGCGCCGTAGCCGGCCTCCGCCGCGGCCTTCGTCGTTCCGGTCGCCTCCGACAGGCCGGACAGCGACGCCATGATCGAGCCGGTTCCCCTGGCCGCCAGTTGCGCCGCGCGGGCGATCTCGGCGGTGGCCGCGCCCTGTTCCTCGACCGCGGCGGAAACGGCGGCGGTGATCTCCTCGAGTTCGGTGATCACCCGGGCGATGCCGGCGATCGCCGACACCACGAGGCCGGCCTCGGCCTGGATCGCCTCCACCTGGCCCTTGATCTCATCGGTTGCCTTTGCGGTCTGCGAGGCCAGTCCCTTCACCTCGCCGGCGACCACCGCGAAGCCCTTGCCCGCCTCTGACGCGCGGGCGGCTTCGATGGTGGCGTTCAGCGCCAGCAGGTTGGTCTGCGACGCAATGCCGGTGATCAGTTGGACGATGTTTTCGATCTGCGTGGTCTTGGCCGCGAGGGCCTGCATTTTTTCAGTGGCCTGGCCGGTGCCCTCGACGGCGCGGTGGGCGATCCCGGCGGCGCGCCCCAACTGGCTGCTGATCTCGGCGACCGACGCCGCGAGCTGCTCGGTCGCCGAGGCCACCGTCTGCACGCTGACCTTCGTTTCTTCCGAGGCGTCGACGATCTGCGCCGTGCTGGACGCGGCGCCGACCGCGGCCTGCGACAGGCTCTCGGCATTCTCATGCACCGCACGCGCGGCGTTCGTCATCGCGCCCATGGCGGCGCCGACTTCCGATTCAAGCCGCGTGCTGAGATCGGCCTGCACGCGCTGCCGCTCGGCCGTCGCTTCCTGGATGCGCTGCGCCTCGCGGGCGTTGGCCTGCGCCTGTGCCTGCCTGGCTGCCTCGGTTTCGGCCAGGGCCTGCTGCGTCAGGGTGAACAGGCCGGCGAGCTGGTACGCCAGCCATGCCAGGGCGCCGGTCTCCAGCACCACGATCACCGCGTGCAGGAACACGCGGCCCAGGTCGAACCCGTCGGGAAACACCGCGGCCGGAAGGATGAAATTCAGCACGAGGTGGTGGGCGGCGATGGTGCCGGCGGCGACCAGCAGGACGACCCAGTCGCAATAGGCCGTCAGGACGGCCAGCGCGGCAAAAAAGTACATGTGGCCGTCGATCTGCCAGGCATTGCCGCTGAGCTCGGCGACGATCAGCGACACCGTGCCGACCATGGCGATGGCGATGGTGATGTGGGTTTCCCGGCGCTCGCCCCACAGCGCCAGGCATCCGGTCGCCACGGCGGCCAGGCCAGCCGCGGCCGATGCGGCGAAGACCCAGGGGCTGCCGGTCCACAGCGCGATAAGGGCGATCAGCGGCGGATGGATCCACAGCAAGGCGATCATGGCCTTGCTTGCGGCGTGACGGAGTGTTTCGAGATCTTTATGAACGCGCATAGACCGACTTTCGTGCAACGCAACCGCCCAGCGCCTGGGCGTCCAGAACGAGAAATGCCCCCGCCGCCCGCAGCCTGGCGGCAACGGCGGGATCGGGCGAGACCGTTACTGCAATGAACGGAAACGCGCCGAAACGGATGAATGGCCCGCCCGCCCGCGCCACGGCTTCGAACACCTGCGTGGCGTTCCACCACGGCGGAAAGATCGCCGCGACCGGGCGGCCGGCCGCCGGCGCCAGGCCGGCGAAGCCCGCGAGCAGCAGGCTGGCCAGCAGCATCAGGACCGGAACGACGCGCGGCGCGAGACGTGACATGCCCCTCCCATAGCCAGCCCTATTCGCATTCGCAATTAAAATAGTGCTGGGCTGTCGCCAGGCTGCCCCGGCCATGCTCAGTGCCGGCGTAACAGGAATGCCGCCTGATCGCCTCGCGACTGCGCGTTGAGGTGAACGGCGCACTTGCGAAAGGCGCGCATTTCGCCTGGTGAAAAGATCGAGCTGTCCGGGTTTACGGCGTAGGAACGGGGATCGTTCAGGGATATGCCGCGTCGGTATTGCTCGCTGCCGTAAAATTGCAATTCAGAGGAGTCATCAACGACTGTCTCGACCGCCAACCCGGCCGCATCGGCCAGGATGCCGATGCCTTTGCGCGACGGCACGGCAAAATGCCTGGGAGCGTCGAGCTGGACCCAATCCGGGCCGTACCGGTCCCAGGCTTCCGAGGAAACCGTCGGCACCCGGACGAGGCAAATGCCACCGGAGCGGAGATGATTCGCTGCCATTTGAACGACAGTGACCGGGTCCGGCACATGTTCGAGCGAGTGGTGGAACGTGATCACGTCGTACAGGCCCTCCACCTCGGAGATCCGGGCCTTTCTGATTGTGACGCCATCGGACAGGCTGATGTCTTCGGCAATGAACGGGTCCACCCCGGACAGGTGACGAAATCCCGCGTTGGCCAGGCTGCTCAGCCACGTCCCGGCGCCGCAGCCGACGTCGAGGATACGATGATGACTCTGAACCCCATGTCCACACAGCAGATTCAGCACCGGGTTCGGCTTCAGGCGGGAGATACAGGAGTCGATCACGTTTGACTGGTGCATGGCACGGCGATCACGCTGACGGATCAGCCACCGCCTGAGGCGGGTCTTGGGAGGAGTCGCAAAAGAATAGTAGTTCAATGGATAGTATTTTTGTAAATCAAGCTCCGAAAGGTCATGATTGAGTGAGACGCTGCCGCAGTTGTCGCACTGGAAATACTCAAATTCGTCACGGAATCCAAACATCATCTCGCGGGCAGCGAGCGTTGTGCCATTCGCGGTTGCGCAGATCCGGCACCGGCCCATAATAGCCTCCCAGCGGCGTTCAATGTCATTCTCTCGCATTCACGCAAAAGTGCAATCGCAGGATGATCGCTCCTTTACTCCTATCGCCGATGGTGAATACATGCTATGGCATGTAGGGTCAAATAGTGTCCTTCTTGCACCGCATGCAGGATTTGCTGAAGATCATCGAAGATTTACAGTCGCCACGGTCACTGCCGCGTCATGGCCGTTGCCAGTCCGGCATGTCGGAAAGAGGCGGCCTGCCGCGCTCCATACGCTTTTACGCCAGTAGGCTGGCACCAATGGTGCCGGGGCGTTCGCGGTTGGTGCCTCAGGTCTCAAGACATTGAGCGTGGCGCCATGACGCGCGTGAGCGCTCGTGCTCTGCCCTTCGTCATGCGCGGCCCGGGGAAACAATTTCCATGATTTGCCCTTGCAGATGCTGCGCGAGCGCTCTGACGTGGTTGTCGCGCATGATGCTGAGATGCGTTCCGTCGACCGGCACGACGATCGACCGCGGCGCGATTTGGCGCCAGATTCTTCCGACCTGGGGCAGGTGCAGCAGGGGCTTCACCCGCGCCTCGTAAGCAATCACCCGTCCGGGATATGTCTGCGGCGTATAGGCGAGAAGAGCGTTGTACAGCCTCTTTATGAACGACTGCTGATCTTCGGGGTAGCGGGAAAGGTCTATCAGTCCCGCGACCTTGTAACCGGTGGCGGTTGCGTTCCTGCTGCCCGCGGCCAGGCCGATCTGCGCGGCGTATACCGCCTTGCTGCCGATACGCCGCGCTATTGGGCGCAGAGCGGTGATCCGCAGGACATTCTCGTTGTACAGGCAGGCCGGGATGTTGCAGACCAGCTCCCAGAGGTACATCGGATGCCACCGGGGGTAGCCGGCATTGGTATTTTCGGGCCCCGCGTCGATTGCGACGAGCAGGTCCACATCACGGCCTCTGGCGCGCAGGTTGCGAGCGATCTTCAGTGCGATGATCGCGCCCGCCGACCATCCCCCCAGCAGGAACGGGCCGCTTGGTTGAAACAGGGCGAGATGATGTGCGTAATAATCGGCTATGGCCTCGACCGAGGCACCAAACCGGGAGTCTGCCATCCTAGCTGGTGGCGCCTGGATGCCATACAGGCGCACGGCGGGCATGTGCCTGGCCAGGTGGCAAAAATCCATCCCGCCGGCGCCGGACAGTGCATGCACGCAGTAGAAATTCGGACGCCGTCCGTCGTCTTCCACGTTGCCGCTGTCGACGGCGATAACGACACGCTCAGACTTTCGTGATGCCCTGGAGAACAACGCCAACAACGCGCTGTTGTTATTTGTCGTTCTACCAACAATCGACGGTACGACAGCCTGTTGGGCTGACGCGATGTCCTGACGAGCCTGACCAACATGGGGAGCTAACGGCACTTCCGTCGCGTCAAGCATAGCCTCAATCCCTGCGCTGGGTTCTACTAAGAAGACGGTCAAACCCCTGCCGTCCGGCCCGCGAACCGCCCCGATCGTCATGGCGGCCGCAGCGCCGCCATCCACGCCTTTGGTGATAGCGACACCGCAAGGCGTGGATGCCGGGCCTTCGCCCGGCATGACGATCAGGGATGGCCGCTGTTTGGCCGCCTCCTTAGTAATATCATTTGAAGCGAGTGGCCTCGCCAATGAAATATTTGCGATTTCGTCATACTGATTTATACAAAGACTCTACTTATGCGAAGACTCTCCGGGGAAACAGGTGGATCGGCGTCGGCTTGCAATGGCCATCGAATCACGGTGAAATGATCTTTCGAGTAACGGAGGGCGGCTGCGTTTTATTAATGTCAACGATGAAATCACGGCACAGCCTGTCCAATCACATCGCAGGCGGGCGCCACCTTGGCCTGAAGGGCCAACCATGACATGAAAGTTACCTGCGCAACTATTCCGTGGGGCCGCCTCTGAACAATGTACGGTCGTCCTCTGCGCGCACGACTGCGGTCTGACACCGTGCCCGGCGTCGGGCCGGTACTGAGCGCCGCGCTGATCGCCCTGCTGCCGGAACTCGGCACTCTCCTCTCGCGCCGCCAGATCGCCTGTCTGGCCGGCATCGCGCCGTTCGATCACGACAGCGGCAAATACCGCGGCGAGGGCCACATCAAGGGCGGACGCCCCGCCCTGCGCGAGGTGCTCTACATGGCGACCCTGGCAGCCATGCGCTTCAATGCAGCAACGTTCCCGGCACCGGGCGAGCGCCTGGTTTTGCAGTTGTCAAAGGATTCATGCATACGGCAGGACTCATCCGGGCCATGACGATGGGGGCCAGGACCGCACACCCGCTGCCGGTGGCCCGCGGCCAACCGAACGGCAGGCGAGGCCGTTCCATGAGGCGCGGCCTTCGGATGCGACGGGAAGCGCCCATTGCGGGCCTCCGAATGCATCGTCGGGGGCTTCCCCCCACCTTGTCTCCCCCCACCGGATCAGGTCTGATCCCCTCCGCGACCCGGGAGGAATCGACACATGGCCGAAATCCGCACCGCCCACCTGTTCACCCTGAAGCTCGCCGTCAGCGGGTTGCAACCCGTCGGCGACACCCCCGCCGGCAACCGCCGCATCGGCCTCGTCGCCGGCGGCACGTTCGAGGGGCCGAAACTCCGCGGCACCGTGCTGCCCGGCGGCGCCGACTGGATCATCGTCCGGCCCGACGGCGTCACCACCCTCGACGTCCGCCTCGTGCTGCAGACCGACGACGGCGCCGCCATCGGCATGACCTACAAAGGTCTGCGCCATGGCCCTGCCGACGTCATGGAAAAGCTCAACAGCGGCCAGTTCGTCGATCCCTCCCAGTACTACTTCCGGACCATGGTCACCTTCGAGACCGCCGCGCCGCGCTACGCCTGGCTGAACAGCGTGTTCGGCATCGGCACGGGCAGCCGTCCGCCGGAAGGCCCCATCTACGACATCTTCGAGGTACTCTGACAAATGGCAACCATCGGATTCATCGGCCTCGGCAACATGGGCGGCCCCATGGCGGCCAACCTTGTGAAAGCCGGCCACAGCGTCACCGGCTACGACCTCAACCTCGGCGCGCTGGAACTGCTCGCCAAGGCCGGCGGCAAGACCGCCGCCAGCGCCGCCGAGGCGACCAAAGGCGCCGACACCGTCATCACCATGCTGCCCGCCGGCCAGCACGTGCGTGATGTCTACCTGCACCAGGGCGGCGTCATCGAAACCGTCAAGGCCGCCCGGCCGCTGCTGATCGACTGCTCCACTATCGACGTCGAGACCGCCCGCGCCGTCACCGCCGCGGCGGTGACGGCGGGGCTGGCGATGCTCGACGCCCCCGTCTCCGGCGGCACCGCAGGCGCGCAGAACGCCACTCTGACCTTCATGGTCGGCGGCACGGACGACGCCTTCGCCCGCGGCCGGCAGATCCTGGAGGCGATGGGCAAGAACATCTTCCACGCCGGCGGCCCGGGGGCAGGGCAGGCGGTGAAGATCTGCAACAACATGATGCTCGCCATCAACATGATCGGCGTGTCCGAAGGCTTCCTGCTGGCGCAGAAGCTGGGCCTGGACTGGAGCAAGCTGCACCAGATCTGCGCCACCGCCACGTCCAACTCCTGGGCGCTGTCCAGCTATTGCCCGGCGCCGGGGCCGGTGCCGAATGCGCCGTCCAACCGCGACTACGCCCCCGGCTTCGCCGCCGCGCTGATGGCCAAGGACGTGAAGCTGTCGCAGGAGGCGGCGGACGCGACCGGCACGCCGACGCCGCTGGGCGCCCAGGCGCTGCGTTTCTACCAGCAGGTGGTGGACGAAGGGCAGGGGGGCAAGGATTTTTCAGTTGTCTTTCGTTGGCTTTCGCAACAGAAGCGTGGATGAACCACACGTCCAAGGGGGAAACCGGCAATGACGGCGGCGGCATTCAAGGCGGCTCGTGACTTCCTGCTGGCGCATCGCACCGACTACGCCACCGCCTACCGCGACTTCCGCTGGCCGGCGCTCGACCGCTTCAACTGGGCGCTCGACTGGTTCGACGGCGAGCTGGCGCGCGGCGACACCGCCAACCAGCCCGCCCTGGTCATTGTCGGCGACGGCGCCGCCTGCCTGACCTTCGCCGAGTTGTCGGAACGGTCCAACCGCGTCGCCAACGGCCTGCGGGCGCTGGGGGTGAAGCGCGGCGACCGCATCCTGCTGATGCTGGGCAACATCGTGCCGCTGTGGGAGGTGATGCTGGCGGCAATGAAGCTGGGCGCCGTCGTGATCCCCGCGACAACGTTACTTGCGAAGAACGATTTGGCCGATCGCTTCGACCGCGGCCGGGCGCGGCATGTGGTGGCCACCAGTGCCGACGCGCCGAAGTTCGACGGCTTCGATCCCAGCCTGACGCGCATCGCCGTCGGCGACCCGGTGCCAGGCTGGACCCGCTACGACACGCTGCTGGCGGCGCCGGCCGAGTTCAACCCCGACGGCGAGACGCTCGCCGACGATCCGCTGCTGCTGTATTTCACCTCCGGCACCACGGCGAAGCCGAAGCTGGTGCTGCACTCGCACCGGTCCTATCCCGTCGGGCACCTGTCCACGATGTATGCGCTGGGGCTGAAGCCCGGCGACATCCACCTGAACGTGTCCTCGCCCGGCTGGGCCAAGCATGCGTGGAGCTGCTTATTCGCCCCCTGGAACGTCGGCGCCACGGTGTTCATCGCCAGCCAGGGCCGCTTCCACGCCCGCACCCTGCTGGACACCATCGCCGCCAACAAGGTCACAACGCTGTGCGCCCCGCCCACGGTGTGGCGCATGCTGATCCAGGAGGACCTGAAGTCGATCCCGCACAGCCTGCGCGAGGTGCTGGGCGCCGGCGAGCCGCTGAACCCCGAGGTGATCGACCAGGTCAAGGCCGCCTGGGGCCTGACCATCCGCGATTTCTACGGCCAGACCGAGACCTCCGCCCAGGTCGGCAATCCGCCCGGCCAGCCGATCAAGGCCGGGTCGATGGGGCGGCCGCTGCCCGGGTTCGATATCCGCCTGCTCGACCCGGACGGCGAGGAGGCCGAGGAAGGCGAACTGTCGATCATGCTCGACCCGCGGCCGACCGGGCTGATGCGCGGCTACCAGCAGGACGACGGCTCAATCGCCGGCCTGTCCGGCGACGCCTACCGCACCGGCGACGTCGCGTCGCGGGATGCCGAGGGCTACCTGACCTATGTCGGCCGCGCCGATGACGTGTTCAAAGCCTCGGACTACCGCATCAGCCCGTTCGAGCTGGAAAGCATCCTGATCGAGCACCCTGCGGTCGCCGAGGCCGCCGTGGTGCCCGCGCCCGACCCGATGCGGCTCGCGGTGCCGAAGGCGTACGTCGCCCTGGTCGGCGGGGCCGCGGGCGACCGGGAGACGGCGCTGTCGATCTTCCGCCACCTGCGCGAGCGGCTGGCACCGTTCAAGCGGGTGCGCCGGCTGGAGTTCTATGAACTGCCGAAGACCATCTCCGGCAAGATCAGGCGGGTGGAGTTGCGGCAGATGGAGAAAGTCCGCGCCGCCGCCGGCACGCGGGAAGCCGCCGAATTCCGCGAGGAGGATTTCCCGGAACTCGCCGGGCGGTAGGCGATGGCTACAGGATAGGGCGGCGCCAGTCTGCTTATCCCGATACGCATCGGGCTTGCCCCGCCGTTGAAGCGCGGATGGTCGGGACCGCTACATCCCCTGCGCCGTCACCGTCGCCATCGCCGTCTCGATCCAGTGCATGCAGGTCGTCCGGTCGTGCGCGCGCAGCGCCTGGAGTGCCTGGTCGATCTGGGAGATAGCCGGATTGCTGCTGGGCGTGTCGGTCTGGCCCAGCGGTACCGAGCGGTCGAGCAAGCGGGTCTGCGCCTGTTCCAGCGCCTGCTGCGCCTCACCGGCCCGGCCGGCAGCCAGGGCACCCTGCGCGGCGCGCAGATAAGCCGAGGGCGGGCTGTTCTCCGGCAACGACGGGCCCGGCAGCGCCGAACGCACATAGCGCTGGTCATTGGGGCTCTGATCGGCGGGCGCGGCTTGCTGCGCCACGGCCGGGACGGCGAGGAGCAGCGGGGCAAGCAGGATCAGACTACGCATGGCTTCGGTTTCCTGAGGCGAGGTTCCGTTGATGGGTGGTTACAATATCGGGATAGCGAAATCGCCGCACCATTTTGTAGCGGAATGTTGAAAACGTCACCGCCAGCGCCGGTGGAACCACAGGTACTGCCCCGGATTCTCCCGCACCCAGCCTTCGATCTCCGACGTGATCATCTGCGTGGTCGCCGCGACGTCCACCCGCCGCTCCGCGTCGCGCGGCAGCGTGTAGGGGCCGGTGGCCTCGATGCGGAACCTGTGGCCGGGCAGGCGGATCACCCGCACCCCCACCACCGGGCAGTCGAACCGCCGCGCCAGCCGCGCGATCGAGGGATTGGCCTTGCAGCGGCGGCCGAAGAAGGTGACGTCGACGCCGCGGGAGAAATGCTGGTCCACCAGCATGCCCAGGTGCTCGCCGGCGTCCAGCGCCGCCGCCATCTCCAGCGCCGCCTGGGCGCGGGTGCGGATCAGGCGGCCCATCAGCGGCGCGCGGATGCGGGTGATCTCCTTCGCCACCGCCTTGTTGTTCGGCATCCGGTACACCACCGCGGAGGGCAGCCCGTGCGCCGGCGCCGACAGGGCCGGCAGTTCCCAGTTGCCCAGGTGCGCGGCGAAGCACAGCGCCGGCTTGCCGTCGGTGCGCAGTTCCTCGAACAGCGGCACGCTGTCGGTGCGGATGCGGCCGGTGTTGGGGTGGTCGACGTCGAAGTCCCAGATTCGCCCCATGTGCACGTATTCGCCGGCGACGCGGCCCAGGTTCTCCCACGCCTCGCGCAGCGTACGCTGGATCCAGGCCTCGTCCCGGTCGGGGAACGCCGCCCGCAGGTTGGCCTCGCCGATGCGGTGTGCCGGCAGAAACGGGCCCAGCCGCCGCGCGATGGCGCCGCAGATGTCCGAGGCACGGTCGGGGTTGGTCCGTCCCAGCAGCCGGAACAGCCATTTCACCAGGCGGCCGAGAATGCGGTCGCCGTACAGCGCCAGTTGCCGTCGCACGGGATCAGAGTTCGATCAGCAGCTTGCCGAACACGTCGCGGCTTTCCAGCCGGGCGATGCCGGCCTGGAAATCCGGCAGCGCATAGACGGTGTCGATCACCGGCCGCACGCCGGACGCGATCCGCTCCAGCGACCGCCCGATCGCCGGCCGCGGCGAGCCGAACGAGCCGATGATGCGGTACTGCTGCTGGAACAACTGCATCAGGTTGATGCTGGCGGACGGCCCCGAGGTCGCGCCGCAGGTCACCAGCCGCCCGCCGCGCTTCATCGACAGCAGCGAGCCGGCCCAGGTGTCGGCGCCGGTATGCTCGAACACGACGTCGACGCCCTTCTTCGCGGTCAGCTTGCGCACCACCCCCTCGAACCGGTCCTCCCGGTAGTTGATCACGTGATCGGCGCCCAGCGCCCTGGCTTTCTCCGCCTTTTCCGCCGAGCCGACGGTGGTGATGACGGTGCAGCCGATGGACTTGGCGATGCGGATGGCGATGCTGCCGATGCCGGAGCCGCCGGCGTGGACCAGCACCCACTCGCCCGGCTCCAGCCCGGCATTGTCGAACAGCATGTGCTCGACCGTGGAATAGGCGACGGCGACGCAGGCGGCATCCTGCAGGCTGACGCCGTCGGGGATCTTCACCACCAGGCGGCCGGGGTGATTGGTGATGTCCTGGGCGAAGCCACCGATATGGAAGCCGCGCACGCCGGCGACGTTCTCGCACAGGTTGTCGCGGCCGCGGCGGCACGGCTTGCAGGTGCCGCAGGTCAGCGCAGCGTAGGGGACGACACGGTCGCCGAGGCCGACATGGCTGACGTTGGCGCCGACGGCGAGCACTTCGCACGCCGCCTCGGCGCCGACGGTCAGCGGATACAGGCGCTTGGCGAACGCCATGCCGCGGTAGCCCCAGACATCGATGTGGTTCAGGCCGACGACGCGGACGCGCAGCTGCACCTCGTCCGGGCCGGGTGGGGGCGGCGCCTCGATCTGCGTCACCGCGACCTGCCGATCGGCGAGAAGTTGAAGGGCGCGGATCATGGCCATGGGGCGGAGAGTCCTGGGTGGTTCATGACCTGCCCGATACCCAGGCTTGGGCCGCTGGGCAATCCCCATCACGGAATGGCGGGTGAGCGGTCGATGTTGGCCGTGTGTTCCGATCCCCAACCTGACGATCGGCCGATCGGCGGGAGACTGGCTGCGTCCTGGCAACAGAGCACCAAGGAGGAGACTGCTAACCAGTTCTTCAGAAAGATGACCCAGAATGGAAAAGCCGACCGGGATGGGCCCAGCCGGCTTCAACCAAAGGGAGAAATGCGATGCACCACCACCCCACCCTCTTGCGAAGACTAATAGTGAAGCTTGGCATTAAAGTCAAGATCATGATTATTCGTAAGTAGGAGGTTTGGCTGGCCCGGTTTCCCGGGTCAGCCACTTCCTGCGGTGATCAGTGCGTCATTGCCGTCCTGACCGATCCGACACCCGAGAACACCGTCTCAATCTCATCCCCCGGCGTGATCGGGAACTGGCGCGTAAACGACCCTGTCATGACAATATCGCCGGCCTTGAGCCGCCGTCCATACGTGCCCAGCTTGCCCGCCAGCCAGACGACCGAGTTCAACGGATCGCCGAGCACGGCATCGCCGCGGCCAGTGCCGACAAGCTGGCCGTTGATCGACACCCGCGTCTCGATCGCCGCCCGATCTTCCGGCAGCGGCACCGGCTCGCCCAGGACGACGGTCTTCTGCTGCGCATTGTCCGCCATCGCCAGGGCGATCTGCTCGCTGAACGGGCCGCGGGTTTCGGTGATCTCCAGCGACGGATGCACC
Source organism: Rhodopila globiformis (assembly GCF_002937115.1). Taxonomy (GTDB): domain Bacteria; phylum Pseudomonadota; class Alphaproteobacteria; order Acetobacterales; family Acetobacteraceae; genus Rhodopila; species Rhodopila globiformis. The sequence continues at coordinate 20,703 of NZ_NHRY01000237.1, forward strand.
GCCGCCACCGCCCGCCGCGCTTCCTCCAGGCTGACGCCGCCGGCCACATCGGCGCCGAGGCGCATGCAGAGCTCGTTCTCGAACCCGGGCGCGATCAAATCCGCCGGCGCAAACACGTGGCCCGAGGGCTTGCTGTCCAGCACGCAGCCGAACACCGGCTCATGGAAGCCGAACTGAAGCTGGATGGCGGGCGCAGTCAGGCCGACCTTCCAGCCGATTTGCCGCTCGCCGGCGGCGCAGCGGCGGTCGATCAGGCCGAGCTGGATGCGATAGGCCTGGTCCAGCGTCAGCTTGTCGAACCAAGCCGGCGGAAAGTAGTTGCCGCGCTGCCGTTCCTGCCAGAATGTCTCGATCAGCTCGTCGATGGGCGTGGTCATTGGTTTCCTCCCCTGCTTGCCAGCACCCGGCCGGACGCCTATCGTTCCGGCGGTGGCAGCGTCGGAGGAAGCGTCGCGATGAAAATCCTTGTTGTCCAGGGCGCCGGCATGAACATGCGCGGCAAGACGCAGACCGAGATCTTCGGTACCATGACGATGGAGCAGTACGACCAGCACATCCGTCAATACGCCAAAGAACTGGATATCGAGGTCGAGATCTTCCACTCCAACATCGAAGGCGAGGTGATCAACCGGCTGTACCAGGCCAACGACCAGGGCTTCGACGGCGCGCTGGTCAATCCGGCCGGCTTCTCGCGCGGCTATCCGGCGCTGACGGCGGCGATCAGCCAGGTGGCGTATCCGGTGATCGAGGTGCATATCTCCAACCCGGTGCGGCGCGGCCCGGTCTCCGACACCGCCGCGGTCAGCCTGGGCATCGTCGCCGGGTTCGGCGTGCTGGGCTATGCCCTGGCGCTGCGCGGCCTGCGCGACCGGGCGAAGGGCGGATAGGGCGCATTCAGAGGCCGCCGATGATTTGAACGCCGGCGGCCGGGACAGGCCGGGCCTGCGCGTCCGCTGGTTGAGGGTCACCGGCGGCGGCCGTGCGGGTGGATCGTCCTGACATGTAACCACAGAGGAAAGCCGAGCGCTGCGGAGGGCCACAGAGCGTCAGGGGGACGTCGCGCAGTCTGGTGCGGACGTTGCCGTGGCGGCAGGTAGCTTCACCGGTCCACCCCTACGACGAGACCTGGCGTCGCATGGTGCGGCGCTGCCGGTTGTCATGCGCTTCGCGCGTAGCGCCAGGACGTCTTCCCTGCGGCCCTCCAAGGCCCTCAGTTATTTCTCTGCGCGAACAGAAATACGCCATCAACCACGCTGTCCCAACCGAGGACGCACCACCCCCGACCACGGCCAAGCCGGACCAGAAAGGCCCCGACTCAACCCTTCACCCACGCCCCACGATGCCAGTTTGCCCCCAGACAGCAACCACTCCCGACCTCAAAAGCCCCAATTCGATCAAACAGACCCTCAATAGATCGTCTGGCTCACCCGTTCCGGATAGGCCCGGTCGTACTCCTCCCCGCCGATTTTGCCGGCCGTGATGTCGGCGAGGATCTTGCCGGTGCTGGGCAGGGCCTTGCGGTCGACGTGCTTCTCCGGGTTCCACAGCTCCGAGCGCACCAGCGCCTTGGGGCACTGGAAGAACACCGTCTCGACCCGCACCACGATGACTGTGCGGGGCAGGGTGCCTCGGAACGCGAAGCGGCCGATCAGCGCCGGCGCCACCGAGATCGCGGCGCGGCCGTTGACCCGCAGCGTCTCGCCGACGCCCGGGATCAGGAACAGCAGCGCCACCCGGTCGTCGTGGATGATGTTGCGCAGGCTGTCGATGCGGTTGTTGCCGCGGCGGTCGGGGATCAGCAGCGTCTTCTCGTCCAGCACGTGCACGAACCCGGGCGGGTCGCCGCGCGGCGAGGCGTCCAGCCCGCCCGGTCCCGCGGTCGCCAGCACCATGAACGGCGCGGCCTCGATCATGGCGCGGTAGTGCGGGTGGATGTGGTCGATCTCCTTCCAGATCGCGCCCGGCGGCGACTCGCCATACAGCGCCCGCAGGGCGGTTTCGTCACGGATGAGATGATCGCCGCCGGCCGCGTCCATGCCTGCCTCCTGTGCTGCTGCCGCGGAAAGCGTATAACAGCGGTGGAAACAGAGGAAGCGCAAGGGAGGAGACAATGTCCGACAAGGATGAGATCCGCGAACTGCTGGCCCGCTACTGCTTCGCGCTGGATGCGGAACGGTTCGACGAGATGGCGGCGCTGTTCACCGCCGACGGCGTGTGGGAGACCGCGTTCGGCACCGGCACCGGGCGCGAGGGGATCATCGCGCAGGCCCGCAGCATCGCCATGGGCGAGCGGCCGCGCCGGGTACACCTGACGACCAACATCGTCATCGACATCACCGGCGACACGGCGACGGCGCAGTCGAACTGGGTGCTGTTCCAGAACAGCGGCTCGGGGCCGGTGATCAGCTCCGGCGGCGCCTATTTCGATCGCCTGGTGAAGGAAGGCGGACGGTGGCTCTTCCGGCACCGGCGGATCGACCGGTTCGTGCGGGAGGGCGGGGAGTAGGGGGCGTTGTTGCTGTCCGCGTCCGTTGCCCTCTCGTCATGGCCGGGCGTGTCCCCATGCGTATCAGGATAGGGCGTCCGGCGGAGCAAGGGCTTCTCCCTATCGTCATGGCCAGGCGTGTCCCGGCCATCTGCGCTTCGACGGCGCGGGGTGGATGGCCGGGACACGCCCGGCCATGACGATGGAGATACGACCTGCCGCACGCCAAGGATCAGGCCGCGACCTCGACCACCACGAGTTCGGTCGCCTCGGTGGCGGTGACGCTGACGGCGCGCTCGCCACTGATCGCCACGCCGTCGCGCGCCCGAGCCGCCACGCCGTTCACCGTCACCGCGCCGTTCACCGGCACCAGGTAGGCGGCGCGGTCCGGGGCGAGGGACAGGTCCACCGTCTCGCCCTCGGCCAGGCTGCCCGCCAGCACCGCGGCGTCGGCGTGCAGCGGCAGCGCGCCGGAGCCGGCATCGGCCGCCCGGCCGCTGGCAAGAACCGACAGGCCGTGGCCGTCGCGCGGGAAGGCGCGGGTCGCCCAGCCCGGCTCGACGCCGCGGCGATCGGGCAGGATCCAGATCTGGAACAGCCGCGTCGGCACTTTCTCCAGGTTAAACTCGGCGTGGGTGATGCCGGTGCCGGCGTGCATCACCTGCACGTCGCCGGCCTGCGTGACGCCCTGGTTGCCCAGGTTGTCGCGATGGGTGATGGCGCCCTCGCGGATGTAGGTGACGATCTCCATGTCGCGGTGCGGATGCGGATCGAAGCCGGTGCCGGGGGCGACCTCGTCGTCGTTCCACACGCGCAGGCGGCCAACGCCCATGCGGGCGGGATCGTGGTAGCTGCCGAAGCTGAAGTGGTGGTGCGCGTTCAGCCAGTCGTTGCGGAACGCGCCGAGGCTGCCGAAGGGGCGAAGCTCGATCATCAATCGGGACTCCCGTTGCCTGACGTCCGACGTGGGATGCCGTTTGGCTTTTCGCAAGTCTCGGGGCGCCGCGCTCCGGCGGGTGGCCGCCGCGGAAATCGCGGACTGGTCCCGCAATCCATGCTATTTCGAATCGGCGCATTTCCATCCGCCCCGGATTTGTGCCAATGATGACAATGGCATCCCGCATCTGGCCCTTGACCAGCTGCCCGATGCGGTGATCGGAGACCTGCCATGAGCCGCGACCTGCCTCGGTTCCTCGACATCCCGGGCGACGATGCCACCGCCAGGAGCTCGACCGGAAAACCGAGAAACGCCTCGCCGGACGCGGGCCGCAAAGCCCGCAGCGACCGCCCGGCGCCGTTCGAGCCGTTGCCCGATGCGCCCGACGCCATCGACACCGGCTGGAACCCCGATCGCGTCCAGGCACCGCGGCACGGGCGCGGCACGTCCGTCCTCGTCCTGGCCGGCATCGCGATACTGTTCGCCGGCTGGCTGCTGGTCTCGCTCATCGGCTCCATCGCCGAGGCCTACCATGCCTCGCCGGCGTTCGGCGGCCTGGCGTTCTGCATCTATGCCATCGGCCTGCTGCTGATCGCGCTCGCCGCCGCCAGCGAGTGGCAGGCGTGGCGGTCGCTGCGGCGCGTCGACGACCTGCGCGCCGGCCTGGCGCAGCCGTCCGGCAGCCTGCCGGCCGTCAAGCGGACCATTATCGCCTGGCTGAGGACCGTTCCGGACGACCTCCATCCGGCCGAGGCCACCATCACCGCCATCCGCGCAGCCGATTCGCATGAGCGTATCGGCACGCTGATACGCGGCAGCCTGGCCGATCCCCTGCGCCAGGAAACCGCCCGCATCGCCCGCCGATCGGCGGTGACCGGGGGGATGCTGGTGGCGCTGTCGCCGCATGCCGCGTGGGACGGCATGATCATCGCGGTCTGGAGCCTGCGGATCATCCGCCGCATCGCCGAGCTGTACGGCCTGCGGCCCGGCCCCGTGGTGACGCTGCTGTTGTTCCGCCGCATCGCCCGCACGGCGGTGGAAATCGCCGCGGTCGACCTTGTGGCGCAGAACGTGGCGGCGAAGCTGCTGGAGCATACGCCGCTGCTGCGCCACGTCGCCGCCTCCATCCCCGGCATGGGCGCTGCGGAACTGCGGCTGTACCGGTTTGCCGTCCTGGCGGGGCGGGCCTGCAGCCCGTTCGAGGAATAAGGCAGGACAAGTTCCCATTGGCGTTAAAACAGGGCTGGCTGTTGCCTCCTCGTCATGGCCCGGCTTGTCCGGGCCACCTGTCGCGGCACAGTGCTGGAACAGGTGGCCCGGACAAGCCGGGCCATGACGGAATGGCAAGCATCGTGCCGCCGCCACGCTATTTTAACGCCAATGAGGACAAGTCCCTACCGACGCCATCCTGCTGTTGGATACGACAGTCTATGTCGACGGCGCCAGGCGGGCCGGCCTGCCAGCCGGGATCGCGATGCTGCTGGCAAATCACGTGGTCTGCCACTCGCCCCTCTGCATCGGCGAACTGGCATTCGGATGTGGCCGGCTCGACCCGGTCCATCCGGAGACGGCGCGCAACCGGGCGGCGATCGCTGCCATATTGCAGCGGCTGTCCGGCGAGCAGACGACCGACCTGAGTCCGGCAGGCTGGGCGAAAGCCGGCGTGCTCGCCGGATCGCTGGCGCGGACGCAGGGATTCGCGCAGGATCGGCGGCGCGCCTTGTTCATTGACGCCGCGCTGTTCGTGACGGCGCAGGAGGCCGGGTTGACGCTGGTCAGCGGCAACGTCTCGGATATGGACCTGCTGCTTCAGGCAGGCGGATCGGCCAGCGTGCTGTTGTATGGAATTTGACTGATCGTGTCTGCGGCACGTAGGCCTCGCCGATCGGCTGGACTAGGCCGTGACAACCAGCCCCACGCCAGTCGCCGCCAGCACGCCGGTCCAGACGACATCGAGGTTGACCCAGCCCCGCCGCAGGACGCCCACGCCCAACCAGTCATAAACCAACAGCGCAACCGCGCCCGTCGTCGCCAGCATTGCCGCCGTGTGCATCGCCACCGCCGCCAGCGTCAGCGCCACCGGCCCGCCCGCCACTCCCGGCATGACGCACAGCGGCAGCAGCGCCGGCAGCAGCATCAGCCCGGCGCCATGCGCAGTCGCCATCAGGAACGACCAGACGGCCAGGCCCGCCGCCCCCACGGTCATGCCGATGCGCACGCGGTGCCGGTGCCCGTAGAGCCAGTGATAGCCCGCCCAGCCCACCAGCAACCCGCCGGCGGCCACCCGCGCGATCACCGGATCGACCCGCAGCCCCAGGGCCACCGCCGCGGCCGCCACGACGCCGATGGCCAGCGCGTGGCCCAATGCCAGCGGCGGCAGCGCCAGCAGCACCGCGCGGCGGCTGCGGCGGTGCAGCCCCAGCGCCACGGCGAACAGCCAGCCCATCGCCGGGTTCAGCCCATGGAACATCCCAAGCCCGGCGAAGACGAGCCACGGCCAGGCGGTTTCCGGCCTCACGGATAGCAATAGGAATCCGAGGAGCAGTCGCCGCCCTGCAGCCGCACCTGGTGCGGCCGGTGCGTCTTCGGCCAGTCAACGAAGAACGTCGGATCGAACGCGATCCCGCCGTCCGGCCCGGCATCCAGCTTGACCATCCAGCCGTCCAGCCCCTCGTGGTAGAACTGCTCGTCGATCGCGCCATACAGCGAGTTGGTGAAGTAGATCCGTCGCCCGTCGCGGCTGATCTCCACCATCTGCGGTCCGCCGTTCAGCGGCGAGCCGGCTTTCGGATGCGTCGCGCGCGCGGCGATGCCGCCGATGCGGACGGTGCCGGCCAGCTTCGGCGAGAACGGGTCGGACACGTCATATTGCCGCAGGTCGCCGGTGCCCCAGCAGGAGACGTACAGGAAACGGTCATCCATCGACAGGTCGATATCCGTCACCAGCGGCGGCACCGCCTTGAAGCTCTTCAGCATCGGCGGCAGCTTTTCAGGATCCGCCGGTTCGGCGGGGATTTCGATGATCTTGCGGGCCGTCCACGCCTTTCCGTCGCGGTACCAGGTCCAGATCGAGGCCGACAGGTCCTTCAGGCTGATCACCGAGTTGACGAAGCCGTATGCCCGGGTCGGGTCGTGCGCGGGCCGCAGCTCGAACACCAGCTGGTTCTCGGTGCCGAAGTCGATCTCCTGCACATGCTTGCGCGCATGCAGGTCCCAGAAATGCAGCTTGTGCCCGTACTGGCCGCCGAGCAGCACCTCGGGCACCAGGCCGTTCTCGAACGTCGCCGGCAGGCCCCATTCGCTGGTCACCATGGTGTCGTAGCCCAGGTGCCACCAGGCGTCATAGGCCAGGCGCTGCGGGCCGCGGTCGATTTCCCAGCGGCCGCGGATGTCGAAGCTCTCGTGGTCCATCAGGAACATGCCGCCCGGCGCCTCGCCCTCGGCGTTGGCCAGGGCGGTGACGTAGATGCCTTCGGGGCCGCAATGGATGGTGTGGGGGCGGGTGTAGCCGGCGCGTTCCGCAACCTCGGCGGGCTCCAGCACCCGGTGGATCGTCGGCTGCCGCGGATCGGGCCGGGTGTCGAGGATATGGATGCGCGAGGAGCGCAGGCCGGGCACGATCAGGTAGCGGCGCTCCACGTGCGGGTGCGGCGCGTTGGGGCAGAGGCAGGAGCTGCAGGCGTTCCAGCCGAAATGATGCAACTCGTCGCCCACGTTCGGCATCGCGACGTTGCCGACGATCTGCGCATAGGTCCGGGACGCCGGATCGACGTCAACCACGCTGAGCACGTCCGGCACCGCGCGCGCCGGATCGAAGCTGGCGACATAGGCCAGCGTTTCCGCCGGCGCCTTCATCGCCAGACGCGGCGACGGATAGAAGGTCGGGTCCGGCCTCCATGTCGGCATTGTGGTTTCCTCCCCTCGGCATGAACCAGGTTTATGTGGGATGACGAATTTTCAATGTTTCCCATTTAAGCGCGGGAGGCCGCGGCACCATCCGATACGGCTCCCGCGGATTTCCGATACCCATCAACAGTCTGTCACTTTGCGGGAGAAGCCCGCGCGTGGCCGTTGGCCTCCGCGCCAGGACCGCGACGCGGCCTGCCGTTGCCGGTTGCACATAGTTGACAAATCGCCGTACCCCACCGCAATAGCCACGGCACCAGGTCGCTCGCACGCCACCGGATCTGGCGGCGGATCGGCGCGGGATGGTGCCTCCGCGGCGCGGACAGCGTGGGTGAAGGCGTATTCTTGTTCGCACAGAGACGAACTGAGGGCTGCGGAGGGCCTCTGAGGATCAGGGGGAGATCGGGCGGGCCGGTGCGGTTGTTGCTGTCGTGTTAGCCCGATTCATCGATCTGGTCGCGCAGCGATGCCCGGGCGGCGCGCGACGTACGTGGCGACCGGCACCGTCAGGCCATGCGGCGCCAGACATCGCAACCTGCCCGGATCAGGCAATCGGCCCGCCACGGAGGCACCACCCCACACCGCATCGGACCGCCCGCACTCAAACAGCCTCGACTGCCCGCCTCGCGCCTCCGGCGCCCGCGAAGCGCCTTGCTGCGCGGCGGATGTTGGCGTCGGGAGGATGCGCTGGAATAACGTCCGCCACGCGACGGGCCGGACGCCCGCTCTTCGTCCCTCGTCCGGCAGGGCGCGTGAGGGCTGCTCTCACCCGCCATCCGCCGGACGCCGCCCGGTTCCGTGCCGGGCCCGGTTCGCTTTCTGACCGCGGGCAAGGTCGGGCTTCAGGGCGAGGTGCTTCACCTCCTCATAGCGGGCCATGAACAGCTCATAGGCCCTTGCCGGGCCGATCGGCACGATCGTCTCGGGCACCGGCGGCAACAGGTGGCCCCAGTCCATCCATGCCGGCGGCAGCAGGTCGCGCAATTCGGTCGCCATGCAGATGGTGTCGGCAACCTTGACCTCTGGCCCGTCGAGCCGGAACCCGAACCAGGCCGACATGGCGGCCAGCACCGGCTTCAGCGCCGCCTTGATGCGGTCGCGGCCAATCAGCACCTTGACGCAGGAGGCGATGTCGCCCGAGATCATTTCATCAGCGTCGTGCATCAGCCCGTCGAACGCCAACGCCGGCGGAACCAGTTTCGAGACCATGACGCTGTGCTCGGCGACGGAAAAGAATTCCTTCGTGGCGCCGGCCCAGCGCGGCTGCTGCGACAGGGACCGAGCGACGTCCGAAATCGGCATGCCGGTCGCGTCCGGATTGAGCAGGTCCAGCACGAACCCCGACGAAAGCAGCATCGCCGTACGCCCGGATGGCTTGATCAGGAGGTCAGGCTGGTAGGCAATGGTCATGCAATCCCCGTGATCCGGGCGACAGGCCCGGCAGCGGCTCGGTTATAGCCGCATCGGCCGGGCGTGATCAATTTCGGGAATGAACGCCGCTCTTTTGTCGCCGGCTAGGGCATGCAGGCAGTGTCTGACAGTAATGGCTCAGTGCATTGTCGGGAGCCATGCACCATTACTACAGCAGACCGCAGGTTAGTTGGGACGCAGACGGCCTGTCTTCATCGTCATGGCCCGGCTTGTCCGGGCCACCTGTCGCGGCACACGTGCTGGAATAGGTGGCCCGGACAAGCCGGGCCATGACGAGTGAGGTGCGCCGTCGCCGTGTCTCAACCAACCTGCGGTCTGCTGTAGGCTCCACTGTCCGCTTGATTGCCGCCGGTGCGGCAGGCACGCCGCATTGGCGATAAATCAGGGCTGGCTGTTGCCTTCTCGTCATGGCCCGGCTCGTCCCTGCGGGATGCACAGATTTCGGAAACGGTCCGCTGCAGCCATGCCTCATACTGTCAAGGCCTGTGGCGGTTTCACCGACGGCAATCAAGCGAACACGGAGTTACACGGGGTTGGCACGGAGTTTCACGGAGTCGTCCGGGACGCCCCCAACATGGTCGCCCCTGTGGTGGCCTTCGATGATTTCAGGCGCTTCGCGCGAAGCGCAATATCCACTTCCTCCGTGCAACTCCGTGCAAACACCGTGGAACTCCGTGTCCGCTTGTTCGCGGTGGCAAACCCACCCCCGCCCCATCCCAATGGGCAGGATGCCCCACACCGGATGTGCGAGCCACGCCACGGCGCCGCGGCTCTGCGTACCCTCGGCCGGTCACTTGCCAGCCAAACGCGCCACCGGGACAGAGTGGCAACGTTCCCGGGCACCGGGCGAGCGCTACCGCATGCACACATCCCGAGAACAACCCAGGCCGCCTTGGCCGGATACCACGGGAATGCCTTCGTGCCGATCCCGCGCCGATACGGATCGGCATGAGGCGACCGAGGGCATGACAGGCCGCCACCACCCCGGACAGTGACGCGTGCCCCGGTATCTTGGCGTCTTGGCGTCTTGGCGTTTTATCGGTGGAACCAACCGCACGGGCCACCGGCGCAGCGCACCCATCAGCGCCGGGCGCGGTGGCACCGTTCCTGTTCAACGCCAAGACGCCAAGATACCGGGGTCCCTGTCGCCGTCCGGCCGCCTGCCACGCGCCTGATCGCGGCAGGCCGCGGCGTGCCGGCCATGACGATGGGCGCCAGGG
>NZ_NHRY01000238.1 GCF_002937115.1 Rhodopila globiformis
ATCCTGCCCATCGGGATGGGGTGGGGGTGGGTTTGCCACCGCAATCAAGCGAACACGGAGTTCCACGGTGTTTGCACGGCGTTTCACGGAGGACGTGGATATTGCGCTTCGCGCGAAGCGCCTGAAATCATCGAACGCCGCCACAGGGGCGACCATGTTGGAGCGCCCCGGACGACTCCGTGAAACTCCGTGCCAACCCCGTGGAACTCCGTGTTCGCTTGATTGCCGTCGGTGAAACCGGCACAGGCCGTGACAGTATGACGCATGGCTGAAGCGGACCGTTTCCGAAATCTGTGCATCCCGTAGGGCGTGTCCCGGCCATCTGCGCTTCGACGGTGGGGGGTGGATGGCCGGGCCACGCCCGGCCATGACGGTAAGGCAACGGACCGGGCGCCAAATCCTTCTCCAGCCGCCGCCCTATCCTGATACGGATGGGGACACGCCTGGCCGTGACGATAAGGTGACGACCTGGTCCGTCCCTTAAGCCGCGATCTCCAGCTCGTCCGCGATCGCGAACGGCGCCTCGGTCTTGTGGTGCAGTTCGCTCAGCGTCACGCCCGGGGCGATGTCGATCAGCGTCAGGCCGTCATCATGCCCCTTCGCCTTGACCTGGAACACGCCCAGGTCGGTGATGACCAGGTCCACCACGCCGGCGCCGGTCAGCGGCAGGTTGCAGCGGCGCAGCAGCTTGGGCTTGCCGCCGGCGGTGTGCTCCATCAGCACCACCACGCGCCGCACGCCGGCCACCAGGTCCATAGCGCCGCCCATGCCCTTGACCATCTTGCCCGGGATCATCCAGTTCGCCAGGTCGCCGTTCTCGGCCACCTGCAAGGCGCCCAGGATCGAGATGTCGATGTGCCCGCCGCGCACCATCGCGAAGCTCGCCGCGCTGTCGAAGAAGCTGGTCGTCGGCAGCGTCGTCACCGTCTGTTTGCCGGCGTTGATCAGGTCGGGATCCTCCTCTCCCTCGAACGGGAACGGCCCCATGCCGAGCATGCCGTTTTCCGAGTGCAACTGGATCGACATCCCCGGCGGGATGTGGTTCGCCACCAGCGTCGGGATGCCGATGCCGAGGTTCACATAGAACCCGTCGTGAAGTTCCTTCGCCGCACGGGCGGCCATCTGGTCACGTGTCCAGGCCATTGTCCTGCCTCCCCTTAAGCCCGCTGGCGCACGGTGCGCTGCTCGATCCGTTTATCGACCGTATCGAGCTTGACGATGCGGTTGACGAAGATCCCCGGCGTGACGATCTGGTCGGGGTCGATCGCGCCCGGCTCGACGATTTCCTCGACTTCCGCCACCACCATCTCGGCCGCCGTGGCCATGATCGGATTGAAGTTCCGCGCCGTCATGCGGTACACCAGATTGCCCTCGGTATCCGCCTTCCACGCGTGGACGATGGCCAGATCGGCGCGCAGCCCGCGCTCCATCACGTACAGCCGACCGTCGAATTCCTGCTGTGGCTTGCCCTCGGCGATTTGCGTGCCGGCGCCGGTGGCGGTGAAGAACGCCGGGATGCCCGCCCCGCCCGCACGGATGCGTTCCGCCAGCGTGCCCTGCGGGTTGAACTCGATCTCCAGCTCCCCGGCCAGGTACTGCTTCGCAAAGGTGGCGTTCTCGCCGACATAGGAGCTGATCATCTTGCGCACCTGCCGCGTCTGCAGCAGCAGGCCAAGGCCGACCTCGTCGATGCCGGCGTTGTTGGAGATGATGGTCAGGTCCTTCACCCCGCTGTCGCGGATCGCGTGGATCAGCGCGTCGGGGATGCCGCACAGGCCGAAGCCGCCCGACATGATCGTCATGCCGTCGCGCAGCACGCTATCCAGCGCTGCGTGCGCGTTCGGAAATACCTTATTGACCGCCATGCACTCCCCCAACACAGATTCGTCGCATCTAGCCGAAGCAGCGGCGGGTCAGCAAGCACCCCATACAAACGTCAATTCGTGCTTGTTGTGGAACAGGTGCATCACCCGCCCGCCCGGGATCGCGGCAAATGCCTCCGCGGCGTCGTGATCGGTCGCGCCCTGGAACTTGATGGTGCAGACGATATGCCGCGGCGCCTGCGCCGCGATCCAGCGCCGCACCAGCGCCAGCAGGCGGTCGGGATAGGCGATGACGTCGCTGCACAGCCAGTCCACCTTCTCCGGCGCCAGGGCGAAGGCGCTGTCGCGGCGCTCGGCCACGCCGGGCATGGCGGCGACGGCGGGGTCGAGCGGCGCCTTGTCCACCGCCGTCACCCGCGCGCCCAGCCTCGCCAGCACCCAGGTCCAGCCGCCGGGGCAGGCGCCCAGGTCCAGGCAGGTTTCGCCCGGCGCCGGCCAGGCCCCGGCGCGGGTCAGCGCCTCCCACAGCTTCAGGTAGGCGCGGCTGGGAGGTCCGGCGTGGTCTTCCTCGAACCGGCACTCGCCGTTGACGAACGGGCTGGACTTCACCGGGCTGGCCAGCAAACGGTCCGGGGCCAGCAGCGTCCAGGCGCCGAGGTGGGACGCCGGCGCCGGCTGCGGGAACACCAGCGGGCGCGCCTTCACCGGCGGCAGACGCTCGGTGATCAGCGCCATGCGGCGGTGGTGCTCCACGCCGTACGCCGCCCAGTTGCGCTGCATCGCCCGCAACGCATCGGCCGCGGCACGCACCGACGGGACGGCGATTTCGCGCGGCTCGGTCCATATGTCCAGCGCCCAGGCGACAGCCACCGGCGGGTCGGGCGACAGCGCCAGCCCCCCGTGCCAGGCGTCGATGCGGGCGCCGCGGCGGGCCAGTTCCTCGGCCAGCGGCGCCTCGAACCCCTCGGCGGCGAGGTAGGCGGCGGCGATCATCGCGCGCGCAGCGCCGACGCCCCAAGCAGCAGCCAGCCCAGCATCAGCAGGAAGCCGCCGGTGGGCGCGACGCGGCCGAGCGAGACGCCGGCGATCCCCAGCGAATACATCGCGCTGCAGAACAGCAGCATGCCCAGCACGAGCGCCGCCGCCGCGACATGCGCCAGCCGTCCGCCGCGCGGCGTCCACAACGCTGTGCCGAGCAAGGCCAGCGCATGCCATCCCTGCATCCGCACGCCCGCATCCACGATCTGACGCGCCGCGGGATTGCTCAGGCCATGGACCTCGTACGCCCCCATCGCCACCGCGCCGCACCCGGCGAGCGCCGCCAGGATGATCCAAATCCGCTGCATCCGATGAAACCCCTGTTTCCCCGCGCGTTCGCCGCCTATACCATGCGGGATCATGCCCCGCGGCGACTTGTTTCCCGAGATCGGCCCCTATGAGACCGGCTACCTGCCGCTGTCCGGCGGCCACGTCATGTACTGGGAGCAGGCCGGCAACGCCAGCGGCCGCCCGGTGCTGTTCCTGCATGGCGGCCCGGGGGCGGGAGCGGGGGCAGTGCACCGGCGCTTCTTCGATCCGCACTTCTGGCGCATCGTCATCTTCGACCAGCGCGGCGCCGGGCGCTCGCGGCCGCTGGGCGGGCTGGAGAACAACACCACGTCCGACCTCGTCGCCGACATCGAGACGCTGCGGCAGCACCTGGCGATCGACCGGTTCCTGCTGTTCGGCGGCTCCTGGGGCTCGACCCTGGCGCTGGCCTATGCCCAGGCGCACCCGAACCAGGTCTCGGGCGCGGTGCTGCGCGGGGTGTTCCTGGGCCGGCCGCAGGAAGTGACGTGGTTCCTGCACGGCATGCAGGCGGTGTTTCCGGAAGCCCACGCCGCTTTCGCCAACTTCCTGCCGGAGAACGAGCGGGCCGATCTGCTGGGCGCTTACCTGCGGCGGCTGACCGACCCCGATCCCGCGGTGCACCAGCCGGCCGCGCGCGCCTGGTCGGTGTACGAAGGCACGTGCAGCACGCTGCTGCCCAGCCCGGAGACGGTCAACGGCTTCTCGCAGGACCGTACCGCGCTGGGGCTGGCGCGGATCGAGGCGCATTATTTCGCCCACGGCCTGTTCCTGCCGCCCGAGGGCCTGCTCGGCCACATGGACCGGATCAGCCACATCCCCGCCGAGATCGTGCAGGGCCGCTATGACATGATCTGCCCAACCGTCACCGCCTTCGACCTGGCGGCGGCGTGGCGGAATGCGCGGATGACGATCGTGCCGGACGCCGGACACTCGGCGCTGGAGCCGGGCATCCGGCGCGCCCTGGTCGCGGCCGTGGAGCGTTTCCGCGGCGCCCGCTGATCGGCCTGAAGCCAGGACCGGTGCGTGCCCCGGCGCCGCAGCCGGATCCAGCGGCGGTTTTCAGGTGGTCGGACGCTGGAACTCCAGCCGGTCGCCGACGCGGCGGAGGTGGATTTCAAGCGCGGGCTGGCCGACACCGCGGGGAACGGAAACAAGTGCGTCCTGGCCAGGAGCCAGCGTCGAAACGAAGCGAATGACGCTGTCCGGCTGGTCGGTGCTGGCGGTGGTGACGACCTGGTAGCCGGCCGCGACAGGGTGATAATAAATCGTAACGTTAACCGTTCCCAGGACCGCCTGCAATCCGGTATCAGGCGCAATGGTTTCCGCCTGGGCGGACGAGGCTATGCTGACGGCGCCGAGCAAGGCGCCGGCAATGAGAAAACGGGTCATGACCCCAACCTTTCAACGACGTTCGGACTGGTTCCTGTTGCTGGCGGCCGAACGCGGCGGCACCCTATGCTGCGGCGCAACATACATGCAAGGAGGAAGCACTTATTGCATATCGGACCCGATCGAATCGCCCGGCCGGCTTGCCCGCGGGCGCCGCAACGGCCTGGTACCGGCTGCCGAAGATCCCGCCCCGATTCCCGGCTGGGCTGTTGCGACGAGCGGCGGTGTCGTCCCCCGGGGGGCAAGGCGGCGGCAGAGCCTGGATTGGCGACCGATCTTTAACACGGAGAACGCGAAGGACCACCGAGACACAAGGGCCACGAAGGGTGTGAACGAGTCAGCCAACGATGCAACGCAGGCCGTGCGCCAGGTACAAAGCATCTGGGGCGGAAGCACCGATCCGCCGGATCGGCGCACCGGCCCTTCCACGTCATGGCGGCCACGCAGGGCCACCATCCACGTCTCGCTGATCACAGCACAGGCGTGGATGGCCGGCCGGAGCCTGTGCCTGGGCTTGTCCCAATACGGGTCACATAAGCGCGTTGTTCCGACCCCGTCGCATTTTTTGCCATTTAAAACGCATGGATTTTCGTCAAATGGCGGCCTTAACTGAACGGAATCTTCGCCTGAATGAACCGTATTGGGGCTTGTCCCGGCTACCGGCCATGGCAGTTGCACCGCCCGCGCGGCAAACTGCTTCTGCGACAATAGGAGCGATTATTCTGCAACAAGCCCAAATATGAACCGCTTCGACCAGGCCCGGCAACGCTACGATGCGCGTGATCGCCAGGCCAAGGATGTCGCTTGTCCGGTCCCGCGTCGCCCGCAAGGTCCGGTCTCCGTGGCGCTTCGTCGTCCTCCGCTTTCTCCGTGTTGAAAATCAAGGAAGAACGCGCAGGCACGGACGGTTCCGGGGGAGGCACTGCCACCGCCCGCCCCGGCTTCAGCCCCCCATCCCTAGCCGAGGGCGGCAAGAGCAAAAGGCGGCGGGCCTTCTGCCACATCCAGCGGGCGTGGCATTTCCGGCGGGCTGGGCCGGGATCGCCACTTTCGACGCTCTGGCTCATATTTCGCGAGCAATTTCATCGGCCTGAAATCGCTCTGCGATTTCCAGTCAGGCCGATATTGCTCTAGCGTCGCGGCATGATCCTGACACGTTCTCTGCGCTGGACCCTCGCCACCGTTGCGCTGCTCGCGGCGGCCATGCCCGCCCAGGCGCGCCACCGGACGGCGGCGGCCCAGGCCGGCCGTTTCGACTATTATCTGCTGAGCCTGAGCGTCGCGCCGGCGTTCTGCGCACTGTCACCGGCCAACCAGGCGAAGCAGGAATGCCAGGACCTGACCGAGCCGGCGTTCGAGCAGACGCCGCTGACCGTGCACGGGCTCTGGCCGAACCGCGTCGGCGTCAGCGTCAACCGCCAGCCGCACGACTGCGGCGGACCGCCGCTGGGCGCGCTGCCGGACGCGCTGCTGGCCGATCTCGGGCACTACATGCCGGGCGGACCGGGCCTCGCGGCGCATGAGTGGCGCAAGCACGGCACCTGTTCCGGCCTGTCGCCCGAGGTTTATTTCACCGCGGCCGTCACCCTCGCCCGCCACGCCAACGAGACCATCGGGGCGGTGATGCGGGATCGCGGCATGCTGGGGCAGCGCCTGCGCATCGACGACCTGCTGCCGGCGGTGGCGGCCAGGGATCCGGCGCTGGCGCAGGCGATCGTGGTGGACTGCGCCTTCCCGCGCGGCGGCGGCACGGCGCTGGTGGCGGAGATCCGGGTCGTGCTGTCGAAGGACCTGCAGCCTGAGCCGGTTGCCGACGCCGGGATGGGCCATAACTCCGGCTGCCCGGGTGGGGCCGGACTGGTGCCGGCGGTCAACCGATAGAGCCGCTTCGGCTCGCGACGGTCGCGGACCCGGGCCTGGCGGCGCATTGTCACCAGCGTGGGCCAGTGCATTCGCGACCGTGGCCGGCTGAAGGGCTTCACCTCATGCGTATCAGGAGAGGGCGACGGCTGGAGAAGGATCTGGTGCCCTGTTCGTTGCCTCACCGTCATGCCCAGGCGTGTCCCAGCCGCATGCACACATCCTGGAAACAACCGCAAAACCAGGCACTCGCCCTATGCCCGGGAACGGTGCCGCCTGGTCGCGGCGGTGCGTTTGGCTGGCAAGCGGCCGGCCGAGGGTACGCAGGGGCGCGTTGCCGTGGTGTGGCTCGCACAGCCGGTGTGGGGCATCCTGCCCACCGG
>NZ_NHRY01000239.1 GCF_002937115.1 Rhodopila globiformis
TCAGCCCGCGCTGATGGACTTCCTGCACGCGTTATAGCCGTTTGGTTATGTGGCGTTCAAAGGCCACCAACCGGCCCTGGCAGCCGCATTCGGCGCTGAACGCCACATATCCACCGGCGCCACATTAAGCAGCGGCATCGTTGGTCACGCGCAATTCATGTTGCCGGGACACATTGAAACGGAAGATCGTGCGCACGGAACCCGGGACGGCGGCCGATTGGCGGTTGCGGCTCTGGGTAAACCGAGGGGGAAACGCATGATTGAACCATACAACGCCGTCGGGCTGATCCCGACCTTCTGGGGCATCCGCCGCCGGGCGGACATGGACAGGAACCTGGAACACCTGGAAAGCCTGACCAAGGCGGCGTTCTGGCTGTCCAACCTGGATATCCCGGTGCGCCTGGTCGCCATCCCCGAGGGAGCGCTGCAGGGCTTCAACGACGAGGTGCTGGACGCCGACCACGCGGACTTCGCGCGGGACTGCGCCATCGACATCCCCGGGCCGGAGACCGATCGGCTGGGGCGGCTGGCGCGGCAGTGGGGCGTGTTCATCATGGCGCAGGCCAAGGCGCGGCATGAGGACTGGCCGGACCGGTTCTTCAACGTGGGGTTTGTCATCGATCCGGACGGGGCCGTGATCCTGAAGCACTACAAGGTCTCGGCGCTGCTGCCGTGCGAGCGGTCGGTGTCGCCGCACGACGTGTTCGACTGGTGGGTGGCGAAGTACGGGCGGACGCTGCAGGCGTTCTGGCCGGTGGTGGACACCGCGATCGGGCGCCTGGGGATCATGATGGCGATGGAGGGCAGCTATCCCGAGAACGGGCGGGGGCTGGCGCTGAACGGGGCAGAGGTAGTATACCGGGCCTCGCTGCCGGCGCCGTTCACCGAGAACGATTTCTTCGAGATAACGAACCGGGCGCGGGCGCTGGAGAACAATTTCTACGTCGTGGCGCCGAATATCGGCGGCTACCACCTGTACCCGGACAGCGAGACGCCGATCGATGCCGGGGGCGGGCAGTCGATGATCGTGGATTACCGCGGGGGGATCGTGGGGAAGCAGCGGGATACGAATGGATCGACGTTCGTGTCCGGGGTGGTGAACATCGAGGCGCTGCGGCACCATCGGCAGAGCGCGCAGGTGACCAACTGGGTGAAGGACATCCGGGCGGAGACGGCGCAGATCATTTATGAGCAGGCGATTTATCCGAAGAATTTGTATGCGGAGAGGGTTCCGGGGCGGCACGCGGATTACAAGCGGGAGGTGATTGATCGGCAGGTCCGGTTGATGCAGGAGCGGGGGGTCTGGAAGGGGCCGGCGGGCACGGGTTGACGGAAGCCGGAGCGGCGCGTTCCGCCAGGTCTTTGTTGGCGAGTTGAATTCAAAACGATAATCTGCCCGGCTACAGCAGACCGCAGGTCGGTTGGGACGCACAGGTGGCCTGTCCTCATCGTCATGGCCCGGCTTGTCCGGGCCACCTATTCCAGCACGTCTGCCGCGACAGGTGGCCCGGACGAGCCGGGCCATGACGATGCGGGTGCGCCGTCGCCCTGTCCCAACCGACCTGCGGTCTGCTGTAGGCAAAGCTTCCGCGCCCGGTCCGACTGCGATTTGATCGTTGCAGTCCCCGCATCTGATACAGCCCAGCGGAAGCTTCCTGGCGTCCTGTCTTCCACCGGGGCAACTGTAGCGGCGATGCGCCGGCTATCGCCCGACTGCGTGTGGAACGACGATTTGCCATAAGTGCATAGCGCGCGGCCGGACGTTGGGCTTTCCTAATCATATGCACTGCTGTCCGGTTCGCTGATCTTGGATCTTCGATAACTGGCGGATAGCGTTTGCTTTTTTGGCCCGAATCGGTGGTATCGATTTGAGTTTTGTGCGGCCTTCTCCGGCGCTGAACCGGGGACGAACGGGCCATGAACACCGGCAAGACACTGTTCGCGCAATTGATGGATTTCCTGCCGTGGAGCACGTTTGCACGGATCGTCAGCCGTTATGACGGCGACCGCGCGGCGCGTGTGTTACCTTGCACCGAGCAGTTCAGGGCGATGGCCTTTGCGCAGTTGACCTATCGGGAAAGCCTGCGTGACATTGAAGCCTGCTTGTCGGCCCAGGCGCACAAGCTCTACCACATCGGTTTCCGCCAACCGGTTCACCGCTCGACGCTTGCGGATGCGAACGAGATACGCGACTGGCGGATGTATGCCGACTTCGCCCACCGGCTGATTGCCCAGGCGCGGCGCCTGTATGCGGGCGACAGCCTCGGCGTTGACCTCAAGGAAGCGGTTTATGCGTTGGACTCGACCACGATTGACCTCTGCCTGTCGGTCTTCCCCTGGGCGCATTTCCGAACGAGCAAGGCGGCGGTGAAGATGCACACGCGGCTCGATCTGCGTGGCAACAGTCCCAGTTTCATCCATGTTTCCAATGGCAAGATGCACGATGTCCGGGTGCTCGACAGGCTGGTGCCGGAGGCTGGTGCGATCTATGTCATGGACCGCGCCTATGTCGATTTTGCCCGGCTCCATGCGTTGCACCAGGCCGGTGCGTTCTTCGTCACGCGTGCCAAGTCCAACCTCCGGGCGCACCGGGTGTACTCGGCACCGGCCGATCGGGACGCGGGGATTATCGCCGACCAGACGATCGCGCTGGATGGCGCCCGCACCCGGCACGAGTGTCCCATCCACCTCCGCCGTATCCGCTTCAAGGATCCGGAAACGGGCAAGACACTGGTGTTTCTGACCAACCAGACGAGCTTGCCGGCGGCGACCGTGTGCGACCTCTACAAGGCTCGTTGGCAAGTTGATCTATTCTTCAAGTGGATCAAGCAGCACCTGCGGATCAAGCGCTTCTATGGCACCTCGGAAAACGCCGTGAAGACGCAGATCTGGATCGCCGTGTCGGTCTACGTGCTCGTGGCCATTGTGCGCAAACGGCTGAACCTGGAGCCCTCGCTCTACACAATGTTGCAGGTGGTTTCGGTGTCAGTATTCGAAAAGCTACCGATCCAATCTGCGTTTTTGCCTGGCGCCTGCGGTTTCGATGCCGCTATGGAAAATAACCAATTGAATCTATTCACAGATTGACCGGACAGCAGTGATATGGTTATAATAGGGCTCCTCCGCATGGGCGCGGCTGAGAGAGACAAGGCCGGGACCGTGGCCTCTCCGTCATGGCCACCAAAACCCGCGCCGGCAGCCTCACGGCAGCGGCCTGGACTCCCCCGCCGCGGCGCCCAGGCGGATCAGGTCCGCCGTCCGGCCGACGCCGAGCTTGGCCTTGATCTGCGTGCACGCATTGGCCACCGTCTTGTAGCCCAGCCCCAGCGCCGCGGCGATCTCGTGCAGCGAGCGGCCGGCGCCGAGCAGCCGCACGATCTCCAGGTCGCGCTCGGTCAGCCGGTTCGCCGGGTCGGGCGCCGCCGCGGTCTGCAACGCCACCGCCTGCGCGATCTCGGCCTCGATGTAGCGGCCGCCCTCGGCCACCACCCGCAGCGCCTTCAGCAACTCGGCCGGCGCGGCGTTCTTGCTCATGTAGCCGCAGGCGCCGGCCTGGATGGCGCGGGCGGCAAAACTTGCCTGCAGATGCATGCTGAGCACCAGGACCCGGGCCGGCGGGTGCTCGCGCAGGATGCGCCGCAGCAACTCGAACCCGCCCAGTCCCGGCAGGTTGAGGTCCAGCACCACAAGGTCCGGCCGCTCGTCCTGGACCAGGGCCAGCGCATCCCGGCCGGTGGCGGCTTCGGCAATCCGCCACTGCGGCTGTCCGCCCAGCAGGCGCCGCAGGCCGCTGCGCACGATGGCATGGTCATCGACCAGCAGCACCTTCATGCCGGCACCTCGCACGGCAGCCGCGCCGTCACCGCCAGGCCGCGGCCACCGAGCCGCGGCGCCACCGCCAGCGTGCCGGCCTGGGCCCGCACACGCTCCTGCATGCCGACCAGGCCGAAGCCCGGGGTCAGGCCGCCGGCGCCCGGGCCGGCGCCGTCGTCGTCAACCCGCACGACAATGTCCCTCCGGTCGCGGAACACGCGGACCGCCACCTGCGTCGGCGCGCCGTGGCGGACGGCGTTGAGGACGCTCTCCTGCACCACCCGGCATACGGTTGCGCGCACGGCTTCATCCAGCGCCGCATCCTCCGGCGCCACGTCCAGGGAAAACGCGATCCCGGGATGCCGGCCGCGCCAGAACGCGACGACGTTGCCGATCGCGTCCGCCAGGCCGACCGAGCCGGAGCCGAGCGGGCGCAGCCGCCCCAGGATGCCGCGGACCTGGCGCTGCATCGACGCGATCGACTCGCGGATCGCCTCGGCCCGTTCCGCCGCCTCGGCGGCCTGGCCGTCGGCCAGCAGCGCCGGGATGCCGGCGGCGTCGATCGCGGCGGCGAACAGCAGCGGTCCGATGTCGTCGTGCAGGTCGCGGGCGAGCTCGGCGCGCTCTTCCTCCTGCAACGTCAGCACCTGCTCGCGCAGCATGGCGTTCTGCGCCTCGGCCTGGCCGAGCTGCTCGGCCATGCGGTTGAAGCCGTTCGCCAGCCGGGCGAGCTCGGGCGGGCCGGCCACGTCCAGGCGGGCGGCGTAGTCGCCGGCGCCGATGCGTCCGAGCGCGGCGGACAGGCGCGTCAGCGGCGCCAGGGCGCGGCCGAGCGTCCACAGAATCAGCAGCACCGTCAGGCCGAAGAACACGGCCAGCATGCGCAGCGTGTCATTGGCCTGGCCCCACACCTCGCCGGTTTCGTTGGCCGCGTCGGTCGCCAGGGTCAAGGTGCCGCCGCTCTCCCAGCCCGGACTGGGCGGGACGGCCAGGATTGCCGGGGGCAGGGCGGGGTCGATCAGCCGGCGGAACCAAGCCGGCACCGGCTGGCCGGGCGGTTGCAGGTGGGAGGTGGCGATCATCGTGCCATTGGCGTCCGCCAGCACCGCCCGCATATGGCGGTTGCCGTCGAAGGTCGTCACCAGGTGGCGCAGCTCGCGCAGCTGTCCCGCTGCGCCGATGATTTCGCCGATGTTGTTGGCTGCCGACTGCCGGCCGGCGGCGATGGCCGCCTGCATCTCGGTCCGCACCGAGGCATCGGCGTGCCACCACGCCAGGGCGCAGCCCAGGCCGAGCGTAACCGCCAGCACGCCGCCGAGCCACAGGACCAACCGGACACGCAAGGCCATGCATTTCCCTCCCGGCGCATCGTAGCCGCAGACGGCCACAACGGGTTATTCAACCCTGCGCCAAATGCAGCGCGGGCCGGGGCCGCGGCGTCACCGGACCCCGCGGAAGCAGGATCTGCCCCGGACTATCCGGCGTCAGGGAGCCGGCGATCCCTGCGGGAACGGCATGGCTGCCGCATTGTTGCGCCAGATCAAAGCGGCACGCCCGGCTGGCGTGCTTGATAGCTTCGTCATTACCCGGAACTGTACCATGCGTTTCGTTTCTGCTTTGCTCACATTGGCTGTCGTCTCCTTACCGCTGGCCGCGCGCGCCGCGGACGTCGAGGCCGGGAAGGCGATTTTCAACCGGACCTGCACCAATTGCCACTCCACAGACATTGGTGTGAACAAGATCGGCCCCAGCCTGTACCACGTCGTCGGCCGCCCGTCGGCCGTCGTGCAGGACTACAATTACTCCGAGGCGATGAAGAACCTGCACTAGGTCTGGACGCCCGCGGCGCTGGACGCCTACCTGTCCAATCCCCGCAGCGAGATCCACGGCGTCAAGATGTATTTCAAGGGCCTGCCTGACGCGCAGGACCGGGCCAACGTCATCGCCTATCTGCAAAGCCTGCAGCAGTAACACCACGCCGGCGGCCCGGGCGTTTCCATCCTGCGCGGAAACGCCCGGGCGCATGTTTCGCCATGACGAGGAGGCAACAGCCAGCCCTATTTTAACGCCAATGAGGCCTGCGCCCGCCATGACGATGAAGGAGCGCCGTCCTCTCGTCTCAACCGACCTGCGGTCTGCTGTAAGCCGCTAAGAATGGGATGACCCCCACGCTCACGGGCAGTCTCCCGGTTCGCACAGAATGGCGCCGGCATGCAGGACCGGCCAAAGCGGACCGGCTCTATCCAGGCTCGGGTTCTAACCGCCGAAGTGCCGCTTCAGCCGCGCGATCGCCTCTTCCAGGATCTCCGGCCGCTTGCAGAACGCGAACCGGGCATAATGCCGCGGCGCGCCCGGCTCGTCATAGAACGCTGAGACCGGGATCGCCGTGACGCCCGCAGCCTCGGTGATGTGGCGGCAGAACACGACATCGTCGCCGTCGAAGCCGAGCGGCGCGAAATCGGTGGTGATGAAATACGTCCCCGCCGTCGGCAGCACCGAGAGCCCGACCTTGGCCAGACCGGCCGCCAGCTGGTCCCGCCGTGCCTGCAGACTGGTCGCGAGGGACGCGAAATAGGCATCGTCCCTGCTCAGCCCGGCCGCCACCGCCCGTTGCAGATTCGGCGCGGTGGTGAAGGTCAGGTTCTGGTGCGCCTTCTGCACCAGCGGCGTCAGCGCCGCCCCGGCCGTGACGTAGCCGACTTTCCATCCGGTCAATGAGAATGTCTTGCCGGCCGAGCCGATGCGCATCGTCCGCTCGCGCAGGCCCGGCAGGGTCATCAGCGGGATATGGCGGGCGCCGTCGAACACCAGGTGCTCATACACCTCGTCGCAGATCGCATAGCTGTCCCACTGCGCCACCAGCCCGGCGATGAACGCGAGCTCCTCCATGGTGAACACCTTGCCGCACGGGTTCATGGGGGAGTTGAACAGGATCGCCTTGGTCTTCGGCCCGAACGCCGCCGCCAACTGGTCGCGCGGCAGGTCCCAGTGCGGCGGGGTCAGCCGGACGATGCGCGGGATGGCCCCCAGCATGCGCACGACAGGCACATAGGTATCGTACAGCGGCTCGATCAGCACGACCTCGTCGCCCGGGTCGATCACCGCCATCAGGCAGGCGGTGATCGCCTCGGTGGCGCCGGAGGTGACGGTGACCTCTCTCGCCCAATCGACGTCCAGGCCGTAGAACCGGCGGTTGGCCGCGGCGACGGCTTGGCGCAGCTCCGGCAGGCCGGGCATCGGCGGATACTGGTTGCGGCCGTCCATCAGGGCATCGGCCGCCGCCTGCACGATATCCCGCGGCCCCTCGGTGTCCGGGAAGCCCTGGCCCAGGTTGATCGAGCGGTGCTCGACGGCGAGCGCCGACATCACCGTAAAGATGGTGGTGCCGATGGACCCCAGATAGCTGTTCGCGCCGCGCATCAGGTCACGCTCCGTTCTGACTGTCGCCTGTGACAAGAGGGATTACCGCCTGGAAATCGGCTTGGAAAGGTCATGAAGGGTTCGGACAGCGTATAGTTTTGCCACAGATTCTGCCCAAAAACCGGGCTGACTGCATCTGTTTCAGCCGCGCAAATAAGCGACATTCGGTCGGGTGTCGTACCGGCGTGTGCGGAAATGCCCCTCTGCGGGCCGCTTTGATCAAAATCCCCCTGGTCCTTGGAATTCCTGTTACGCTCGGTTAGACCGTGGGATACGTCGTTGCTGCTTGGCACGCCGCGTGCAAACCTAAGGCGCTGTTCATGCGGCTGACATCTGATAAGGCGACACGGGCAGTGTGAACATTGTGGGAGGCCCGGGCACACCGGGCTTGGGATACATGAAAAAGATCGAAGCAGTCATCAAGCCGTTCAAGCTCGATGAGGTGAAGGAAGCACTTCACGAGGTTGGCCTGCAAGGCATTACCGTGGTCGAAGCCAAGGGCTTCGGTCGGCAGAAGGGCCATACCGAGCTGTATCGCGGCGCCGAATACGTCGTCGATTTCCTGCCCAAGGTGAAGCTCGAGGTCATCTGCGAGGACAGCATCGTGGAACGCGCGGTGGAGGCAATCGTCAACGCCGCCCGCACCGGCCGTATCGGCGACGGCAAGATCTTCATCTCCTCGGTCGAGGAAGTGATCCGGATCCGCACCGGCGAACGTGGGGAGGACGCGATCTGACATCCGGCCTCCCCGGCTTCGCCGCCGCGCGCGACGACTGACGGGACGCGGCGAGCGGTTCCAGACACGGTACCTTCCACACCCGCTTCCGGTCCTCGGCGGAAACGACTACAGAGGGCCGCGTCATAGGGCGCCGCGTGGTGCGGCGCTTTGACCTGCCGTGCCCCGTCCCGCCCGATGGCGGGCGGCGCTCCACGGCGTCTTGTTTGGTAACGGGGATTACAGGATGGCGAAGAAGCCAATTGAAGGCGGAAGCGGCGACGTGAGCAAAGTGCTCAAGATGCTCAGCGACAATTCCGTGGAATACGTGGACCTGCGGTTCACCGACCCCCGCGGCAAGTGGCAGCACACCGCGCAGCACGTCTCGACCATGACCGAGGAAGCCTTTCGCGAAGGCATCATGTTCGACGGCTCGTCGATCGCCGGCTGGAAGGCGATCAACGAAAGCGACATGATCCTGATGCCGGACCCGGACACCGCGGTGATGGACCCATTCGCGGCCAAGCCGAGCCTGATCGTGTTCTGCGACATCGTCGAGCCGTCCACCGGCCAGTACTACACGCGCGACCCGCGGGCCACCGCCAAGCTGTGCGCCGAGTATGTCAAGTCGAGCGGCATCGGCGACACCGTGTACGTCGGCCCGGAAGCTGAGTTCTTCATCTTCGACAGCGTCAAGTTCGGCACTGGCGGCAACTACGCCACCCACCAGGTTGACAGCGTCGAAGGTCCCGGTTCCTCGATGAAGGACTATCCGGAAGGCAACATGGGCCACCGTCCGGCGGTGAAGGGCGGCTACTTCCCGGTCCCGCCGGTCGACGGCGACAGCGACCTGCGCGCCGAGATGCTGTCCACCATGGGCGAGATGGGCCTGGTCATTGAGAAGCACCACCACGAAGTGGCGCAGTCGCAGCACGAGCTTGGCAACAAGTTCGGCCCGCTGGTGACGATGGCCGACCAGATGCAGATCTACAAGTATGTGGTGCATAACGTCGCGCACAGCTACGGCAAGACGGCAACGTTCATGCCGAAGCCGATCTATGGCGACAACGGCTCGGGCATGCACACCCACCTGTCGATCTGGAAGGACGGCAAGCCGCTGTTCGCCGGCAATGGCTACGCCGACCTGTCGGACACCTGCCTGTATGCCATCGGCGGCATCATCAAGCATGCCAAGGCGTGCAATGCGTTCACCAACCCCGCGACCAACAGCTACAAGCGGCTGATCCCGGGGTTCGAGGCGCCGGTGCTGCTGGCCTACTCCGCCCGCAACCGTTCGGCTTCCTGCCGTATCCCCTACACCACCAACCCGAAGGCCAAGCGCGTCGAAGTGCGCTTCCCCGATCCGGCCGCGAACCCGTACCTGGCGTTCTCGGCGCTGACCATGGCGGCGCTGGACGGGATCAAGAACAAGATCCATCCGGGCGACCCGATGGACAAGGACCTGTACGACCTGCCGCCGGAAGAGCTGAAGGGCATCCCGACGGTGTGCGGCAGCCTGCGCGAGGCGCTGGGCGCGCTGGCCGCAGACTACGAGTTCCTGCTGGAAGGCGGCGTGTTCAGCAAGGACCAGATCGAGAGCTACATCGAGCTGAAGTGGAATGAGGTGTATCGTTTCGAGCATACCCCGCACCCGGTTGAGTTCGAGATGTACTACTCGGTCTGATCTGCGGACCGTCAAGTAACGAACCCCGCCGTGATGAACGGCGGGGTTTTTATTGCGACGGAAGGGAAGCGGCGGGCACAGGCTGCGTTGGCGTTGAAATAGCGGGGCAGCGGCACGGTTTTTGCTATTCCGTCATTGTCCGGCGTGTCCGGGTCACCTATTCCGGTACGTGTGCCGCGACAGGTGACCCGGACACGCCGGGCCATAGCGATGGAGGGCGCCGTCGCCCTGTCTCAACCGGTCTGCTGTGGCGCCATTGAGGAGCAGGCCGCCCGAATCCCTGCTCTGCGGACTCTGCGCTCCGCTCGGCGAACTCTGCGTTTCAACGCGGTGGCCGGGGCGCCACCGGCGTTTCGGGTTGGGCGACTCACCGGCAGCGCCGCTCTTTGCTGCGTCACCGCATTTTTACAACGCAGAGATCGCCGAGCGGAGCGCAGAGCTCGCAGAGAAGTCTTTGGTGCGACCTGCGGTCGCGGTGGGTTGGGGCGATGACCGTGCCAAGTCGCCGCTTCCGGCCAGCATGACGCAATTCCAGCCGACAGGGGCCGCATCGATGTGGTCCGGCGCCGGTTGCTGTATCCTCATGGCCCGGATACGCCCGTCCATAATGACGTAGCAACGATTGTATTGCCAGGACGCGATTCCAACGCCAGACGGGGACACGCTCTTCCATGACGGGATGACAACAGGCCCGTCGTCCTATCCCCTGCAACCCGGCCCGCCACGGTCCACGCTTTCACCTTGGCTTCGTCAGAAAGACGCCGATGTCGCGCAGGCCCCCGGCCATCCGTCACCGGCGGCGCAAAGCCGATTCGGCGGTCAGGACATGCGTGGAGGACAGGGGTCCCAGCGGATCCGTGAGGAACACTGCCATTCTGCCCGTACCTGCCTGCGGTCTGCTGTAACGGCCATCGCCCAAGACCGCCGGACCTACGACGATCGGGCAAAATTTGTTTCTGGTGCGCGGTGACTGGGGCAGGACAAGGCAAATGCCGCTAAATTGTGCAAAGTTTCCAGACACAACGGCCCGCGCGGCCTGAATCCGGCGCTTTGATTGCGCCCGGGCACTTGGCACGATTGTTGATTCTCCCTGCGTCACGTCTGTGACCGTTGCTCATCGTAGCGGCGCGGCGCAACGGCGAGACAGGATTGCAAGAATGCATGCCTACCCCAGCAACACCATGAGACCGAAGGACCGGGCGCGATGAAACTCATCATGGCCATTATCAAGCCCTTCAAGCTTGACGACGTCCGGGAGGCCTTGACGCCGCTCGGCGTGCAGGGCCTGACCGTGTCGGAAGTAAAAGGCTTTGGCCGCCAGAAAGGCCAGACGGAAATCTATCGTGGCGCCGAGTACCACGTCAGCTTCCTGCCCAAGATCAAGATCGAGGTCGTCGTGCCATCCGATCTGGCTGATCAGGTCATCGAAGCAATCACCAAGGCCGCGCATACCGGCAAAATCGGCGACGGCAAGATCTTTGTTCTCGATATCGAACGAGCCATGCGCATCCGCACCGGTGAAGTCGATGGCGAAGCACTCTGACCAGGAAGCATAGGGAACACAGGACTATGAAGAAGCCCCTCAATCTGTGGGGACTGAGCGTGCTGCTGCCCGCTCTGTTGCTCGCGCTACCGGCTTTCGCCGACAATGCCGCCGCGCCAGCCGCCGCCGCGGCCGCAGCGGCGGTTGCCGCCCCGCCCAAGCTCGACTCCGGCGACACCGCGTGGATGCTGGCCAGCACGGCGCTGGTGCTGATGATGACCGTCCCGGGACTGGCTCTTTTCTACGCCGGCATGGTGCGGAAAAAGAACGTCCTCGCGACCATGATGCAGTCGTTCGTGATCTGCTGCATCGTTACGCTGGCCTGGACCGTTGTCGGCTACAGCATCGCGTTCACCACCGGCAACGAATACATGGGTGACTTCTCGCGCGTGCTGCTGAACGGCATCGCCGGTCACATCGTCAAGGGCAACGACACCCAGGCGTTCGTGCTGGCCTCGGGCATCCCGGGCGTCTCGGACATGGCGACGACGATCCCCGAGACCGTCTACATGATGTTCCAGATGACCTTCGCGATCATCACCCCGGCGCTGATCGCCGGCGCGTTCGCTGATCGCATGAAGTTCTCCGCCCTGTGCATCTTCATGACGCTGTGGACGATCCTGGTGTACTCGCCGATTGCGCACTGGGTGTGGGCGCCGTCCGGCTGGGCCAACCAGATGGGCGTGCTCGACTTCGCCGGCGGCACGGTCGTGCACATCAACGCCGGTATCGCCGGCCTGATGTGCGCCCTGGTGCTGGGCAAGCGCGTCGGCTACGGCAGCGACAACATGGCGCCGTACAACCTGTCGCTCGCGGTCATCGGCGCCTCCCTGCTGTGGGTGGGCTGGTTCGGCTTCAACGCCGGCTCCGCGGTGGCCGCCAACGGCCGTGCGGGCATGGCGATGGCGGTGACGCAGATCGCCACGGCGGCGGCGGCGCTGGGCTGGATGTTCGCCGAGTGGATCACCAAGGGCAAGCCGTCCGTCCTGGGCGCGATCTCGGGCGCGGTGGCCGGCCTGGTCGCCATCACCCCGGCCTCGGGCTTCGTGCTGCCGGGCGGGGCGATCGTCATCGGCGTCGCGGCGGGCGTGGTATGCTTCTGGGCGGCGACCTGGCTCAAGCACCTGCTGGGCTACGACGACAGCCTGGATGCCTTCGGCGTGCACGGCGTGGGCGGCATCGTCGGCGCGCTGCTGACCGGCGTGTTCTCCTACGGCCCGCTGTCGGCCACCGACGCGAGCCCGGACGGCAGCCCCGGTAGCCTGGCGCAGCTGAAGATCCAGGCCATCGGCGTCGTCTCGACACTAGTCTATAGCGGCGTGGTGACGCTGATCATCCTGATGATAACGAAAGCGTTGGTCGGCCTGCGTGTGACCAGCGAGGAAGAGCGCGAAGGCCTGGATATCGTTCTCCACGGCGAGCAGATCTTCTAAGCTACTGTATAGTACAGGCGTCCCACCCCAGTGGGGCGCCTTTTTTACAATAGTGTTGCAGGATAGACACCTTTTTTGCAACGGAATGTCCTTAAGAGACAGCAGGACATAGCGGGACCGCCCGCCCAGAGGATGGAAAGCAACAGATGATACGCATGAGACTGTGGCAGAGCACATGCCTCGCCGCGACCGCAACGATATTGGCTGCCGCGACGGCGTCCGCGCAGACCACGACAACGCCGACCACGACAACGCCGACCACGACCGCCCCGTCCGCAACGACGCAGGCCGAAACGACGCCGGCCGCAGCGGCGCCTGAGGCCGTACCGCCCGGATACTGGATCGACGGGATCCATCTGTCGGCGCAGTTGGACGCGGGCGTGATCTTCAATCCGTTCCGGCCAAGCACCGGGCTGAACTGGGGGCAGCTGTTCACCGACCATGCCAACCAGGTGCAGATGAACCAGTTGCTGCTGACCGCGAACAAGCCGCTGGACCCGAAGAACCCGGACATCCAGTGGGGCTTCAAGCTGCAGTTCATGTACGGCTCGGACGCACGCTATACGCAGTTCCTGGGCGAGCTGAACCGGGTCGATCCGAACGCGCGCTACCAGCTTGACGTCGTCGAGGCGAATGTCCTGGCGCACCTGCCGTTCGTGACCGCAGGCGGCATCGACATCAAGGCCGGCCAGTATCCGACGCCGATTGGCTATGAGGTGATCGATCCGTCGCTCAACCCGTTCTATTCGCACTCCTACATCTTCCAGTTCGGCCTGCCGTTCAAGCACACCGGCGTGCTGACGACGGCGCACCTGACGCCGATGGTGGATTTCTACGCGGGCCTTGACACCGGCACCAACACGACGTTCGGCCCGCTGGGCGAGAACAACAGCGCCATTGGCGGCATTTTCGGCTTCGGGCTGAACAACCTGATGGGTGGCAACCTGACGATCCTGGGGCTGACCCACCTGGGTCCGGAGCAGGCGACCCGGGTGCTGTCGCCACTAGGCTTCAACGCCGACGGACAGTATCGCGCGTATAACGACATCGTCGTTACCTATAAGGCCAGTGACGCCCTGACGCTGACGACCGAATTGGACTGGGTCCGTGACGCTTACGGCTTCGATAATAAGCCGGTGAACGCGTTTGGCGTAGCGCAGTACGGTTCTTACACGTTAAGCGACACGGTAACCCTGAATGCCAGAGCCGAAGTCTTCCGGGACGACAACAACTTCTTCGTTGCCTCGTTCCCCGGCAACAGCAATTACATCATGGCCCAGCAAGGGCTGCCGACCACCGTGTATTACGCGCCGCCGGCTGGCACCGCGCCGCCGGGTGGCAGTTCGACCTATGGTGCCCTGACCCTTGGCGTGACCTACAAGCCTGCGGTCCCGGCGCCGGTCACTGGCCTGTTGCTGCGGCCGGAAGTGCGGTGGGATCACGCCTTCACCTCGAACAACCCGTACAACCAGAACCCACCGGCCTACACCAAGGGCACTGCCAATAACTTCACCTTTGGCGGCGACGTCGTGCTGACGTTCTGAAAACACTGCGGACCAGGGATATCGCTCCCAGGTCCGTTACTCGACCGTCCTGGGCATTGTCCACGCGCCCGCCGCCTGGACAATGCCCTTTTGTTTCTCAACCCATGCGTATCGCTCGCCGGCAATCCTGCGCCGAAGCAGCGAACGCCGCCCTACAGCGTCAGCCCACCGTCGACCGTCACCGTCTGGCCCGTCACCATTGCCGCACCGAAGCCCAGAAACAGGATCACCTCGGCCAGGTCCTCCGGCTGGCAGCGGCGCTTCAGCAGTGCGCGGTCGATCGACTGCTGGCGTTCCTCGTCGGTCCATTCCACCATCCACGAACTGTCCACCGCACCCGGGGCGATCGCGTTCACCCGCACCTCGGGCGCCAGCGCCCGCGCCAGGTTCTGCGTCAGGCTGACCACGCCCGCCTTGGTCGCGCTGTAGGCCAGGCTGCTGCCGGCCCGCCCCAGCCCGGCGATCGAGGCGGTGTTGACGATCGCGCCCCCCGCCGCCTTCAAAGCCGGCGCCGCGGCCTTGGCGCAGCGGAACACGCCCAGAAGGTTCACTTCCAGCAGCAGCGACCACAGGTCCTCGGTGATCAGGTCGAGCTGTGGCGGCGCGATCCGGTGCCGCGTGCCCGGCGTGCCGGCGTTGTTGACCAGCAGATCCAGCCGTCCCAGATCAGCCACCGCCTTTTGCACCATCGCTTCGGCGGCGCCGGCCTCGCCGACACTGCCGGGGGCCGCGATCGCCCTGGCCCCCGTAGCGGCCAGCGTCTCCACCGCCTCCGGCCCGCGCGGATCGTCCGCCAGGAAATTCACCGCCACCGTGGCCCCGAAGCCCGCCAGCATCTTCGCGGTGGCGAAGCCGATGCCGGAGGCGCCGCCGGTCACCAGGGCGGTCTTGCCGGTCAAATCGTAGCGGATCATGTCCCCTCCATCGGGCCGATGGCCCGCAATGCCTGTTTCAGCGCCAGCAGCTTGCGGTCGCGCTCGCGGAACAGGTCCTCCGGCGAGCGGTCGCCCCAGTCGAAGTAGCCCTTCCCGGCCATCACGCCGGTGCGGCCCTCGGCGATCAGCTTGTCCAGCGTCTCGCTCTCGCCGCGCGGCTCGGGCGGGGTGTAGCTGCGGTTCTTCAATCCCTGCTGCATCAGCAGCAGCCCGGTGAAGTCGGCCTTGGCCATGATCCCCAGGATCGGGATGCGCAGCGCCAGGCCGTGCAGCACCGAGTCGTCGATGTCCTTCGCCGTCACCAGCCCTTCGTCCAGCAGCCGGTACACCTCCAGCTGCATTGCCGCCTGCAGCCGGTTGGCGACGTAGCCCTGCACCATCTGCCGGAACACCACCGGCGCCTTGCCCATCGCCTTCACCATGTCGCGCACGGTCTCGAGCATGCCCGGCTTGGTGCGCGGGCCGGGACAGAGGTCCACCAGGTCGCACAGGTAGGGCGGCGTGTACCAGTGGGCGATGATGGTGCGCTCCTGCAGCGCCTCCGGCACCAGCGGGAAGATGTCCAGGTTCGAGGTGTTGCTGGCCAGGATGGCATCCGGCGCCATCAGCGGCTGAAGCTGCTCGTACACCGAGCGCTTCACATCCGGCCGCTCCACCACCGCCTCGATCACCAGCGCGGCGTCCTTCACCGTCTCTTCCAGCGACGGCAGGCAGCGCACCGCGGCGGACAGTTTCTGGCGGTTCCAGCTGGCGTCCACTTCCCCGGCCTCGGCCAGGGTGGCGAGCGCGGTGGCCATCAGGTCCGGCGCCCGCGCCAGGGTCTCCGGATTGTTGTCGGTCAGGCGGACCTGGTGCCCGCCCAGCGCGAAGACCAAAGCCAGCGCGTGGCCCATCAGGCCCGCGCCGACAACCGCGACCTCCGTCATTATGCGCCCTCCGGCAGCCAGGGAACTGGAGCCAGGCGGTCGATGTCGGTCGCGACATCCACCACCACGGTTTCATCCGACGCCAGCGCATCGCGCAGCGCCGCGCCAAGCTGCGACGGGTCCTCCACCCGGATGCCGCGCAGCCCGAACACCTTCGCCACATCAGCAAAGTTGGTCGGTCCGAAACGCACCAGTTCGGCCGCATCGCCCGGCCGGTTGCCCTGCTGCCGCTTCAGGCTCGGCCAGCTCTGCCCGAAGCCGGAGTTGTTGTTGACCACCAGCACGGCGGCGATGCCGCGGCGGCGGGCGGTCTCCAGCTCCGTCAGGTGGTAGTACAGCGCGCCGTCGCCGGACCAGCAGATCACCTTCCGCCGCGGCGCCGCGCATTTCGCCCCCAGCGCCGCGGGAAACGCCCAGCCCAGCGAGCCGGCGGCGCGCAGATAGGTCTGTCCCTCGCCGTTCAGCTCCACCAGCGTGCTGCTCCAGATGCCGGAGTAGCCAGTGTCGGCGACCAGGATGCCGTCGCGCGGCAGCGCCCGGGTGATCTCGTCGCACAGCCGATCGGGCCAGATGGGCGTGGCATTGCTGGCCAGGGCCGAGGCCATGCCCTCCCGCCATGCCGCCACGATCCCCGCCGCCCGGTCGGCATAGGCGGTGTCGCGCACCGGGCGGCCCAGCGCCGTGATCAGCGCCGCCAGCGTCGCCTTCGGATCGCCCACCACGCCCAGCGTGTCCGGGTAGGACCGGCCGATTTCCGCCGGGTCCAGCTCGATCTGCACGCAGGGCGTAGGCAGCGCCGGGATGCGCCAAGTGTGGGTGACCTGGTCCCCGGTGTCGCAGCCGACGAACACCACCAGCTCCGCCTCGTGCACGATCTGGTTCGCCGGCGGCGCCGCATAGCTGCCGGCGCAGCCGATGGACAGGCGATGCCGCGTCGGCACCAGCCCGCGCCCGCCCAGCGACGTGGCAATCGGCGCCGCCAGCAGTTCCGCCAGCGCCAGCAGCATGGGATCGGCGCCCGAGGCCGTCGCGCCCTCGCCGGCGACGATCACTACCCGGCGCGCCGCCAGGATGCGCCGGGCCGCGCGCTCGATCTCGCCGGAGGCGGCCACCGGCCGGTGCGGCGGCAGGGTCAGCTGGAACGCCGGGTCGACGCCCGGCGCCTCGTTCACCAGGCCGGTGTCGATGACCTCGGCCTGCAATCCGTTCAGGTCCAGGTGCGCCGGGCGCGGCGTGCCGGTCATCGCCTCCCGCCAGGCCAGGCGCATCAGCCGCGGCAGGTCCGCCGCCTGGTCCACCCGGGTAGAGAGCTTCGTCACCGGCGCGAACAGCGGCGCGTGCGCGATCTCCTGATAGGCATTGCGGTGCTGCATCGACGGCGGCTTGTGCCCGGTCATCGCGATCACCGGCGAGCGGGCCAGGTAGGCATCCTGCAATCCGGACGCCAGGTTCGCCGCGCCGACGGACTGGGCGAAGCAGATGCCCGGCCGTCCGGCGATCCGGGCATAGCCGTCGGCCATGTAGGCAGCGGCCTTCTCGCTGTGCGCCAGGATGCGCTGGACGCCGAGCGTGCCCAGCTCGATCAGGGTGCGGCGCAGGATCGCGTCGATGAAGAAGACATGGGTCGTGCCGTTCGCGGCCAGGCTGCGCGCCAGGAACTCCGGGCCGGTGACCGGCTCGGTCTGTGTCATGGACGGTTTCCTTTCTTGGACACCGGGAGCTTAGAGCAACGCCGTACGGTGTAAAATCCGCGGCGGGTCCCAAGGTTGCCGGTTTGACGGCCCGGCAACGACTCTGGAGGCT
The DNA here is from genome assembly GCF_002937115.1 of Rhodopila globiformis. Taxonomy (GTDB): domain Bacteria; phylum Pseudomonadota; class Alphaproteobacteria; order Acetobacterales; family Acetobacteraceae; genus Rhodopila; species Rhodopila globiformis. The sequence continues at coordinate 17,817 of NZ_NHRY01000239.1, forward strand.
ACACAGGGATTGAATGGTTTCACTCAACGTGATATATGTCACGCATCATGACCACCCAGGGACAGTTTCGTGCCGCCAGGTCGCTTCTGCATCTTGACCAGGCCGAGCTTGCACGCCGCGCCGAGGTATCGCTCGCGACCATCCGGCGTATCGAGACGCCGGACGGCGAACCGCGCGTGGCACCGGCGACCGTGGACACAGTCCGTCGTGTGCTGGAAGAGGCCGGCGCGGAGTTCATTCCGCACGGCGTCCGGCGCCGGACCGAGGGGTCCGCACAGGAGGTATTGCTTCGCGACCTTCAGGCCATCAGCCAGCGCAGCGCCGCCCGGCTGAAGGGGCAAGCCGTCATGACCGAAGCGGATCTGTATAACGAGGACGGCCTGCCGGCGTGATCGTCGCCGACACGTCCGCCCTGATCGCGATCCTGCGGCGCGAGCCGGAGGCCGATGATTTCCTGCGGATTATTGTCCGCTCCGGTTCCTGCCTTGTCCTGTCGGTCAGCGTCATGGAAGCATCCATGGTCCTGGCGGGACGGGACGGTGACGACACATCCTGGCTGGGACTGGATCAGTTGATCGCCCGCGCCGGCATCGACGTGGTGGCGCAGGATCGGCTGCTCACCGGGATCGCCCGGGATGCCTTCCTGCGCTTCGGCAAAGGACGGCACCCGGCCGGGCTCAACATGGGCGACTGCGCGTCTTATGCGCTGGCACAGTCACGCGGGCTGCCGCTTCTGTTCAAAGGCAACGACTTCAGCAAGACCGACGTAGTGGCCGCCGCATAGAGTGCTTCTTTCGGCTGGGAACGCTCAGCCAGGGTAGGACCCCCGCCGGAGTTTCCGCCACCATTCCCCCCGTCCTTGCGGATCTCGGCAGGCCGAAAGGCAAGGGCGTTCCGCCCCGGTCCAACAGGGTCGCCGATGGGGCGTGCATGGGCGGCAAGCGGCACACCTGTCCCGGGCGGGTCGAAGACGGCGGCGGAGCCTGGATCGCCTGTCGATCTTCAACACGGAGGACGACGGAGGATCATCAAGGGCCACGAAAGGTGTGAACGAGTCCGGCAATGAAGCAGCGCAGGCCGTGTTTCCGGCACGTTGCAGGGGCGGACTCAAGCAGGCAAGGGCTTATGGTATGATGCGCCGCAGTCGCTCGCACAATCATGCGGCTGGTCAGGCCCCGATAGGCCGGCAAGGCCCGGTCTTCGTGGCCCTTCGTAGTCCTTCGTCTTCCTCCGTGGTAAGAATCACGGCAGGATGAACAAGTATGGACGATCCTGGCACCATCCACCACGATCCCAGGCCCCCGGCGTCAGCGCGCCCCCGCATCGCTGTCGGGCATCATCCACAGCACGTAGGCGCCGCCGCCCATCGGCACCAGCACCGATTTGTCGATGTCGTCCATGAAGGTCAGCTCGTCCAGCATCTCCTCCAGCTGGTAGTCGCCATAGGCGTCCGGGTCCACATCCGGCCGGTAGTCGACCGACAGGGTGCGCGGGTTGATCCGCATCGCCAGGATCCGGTGCGGCGCCTGGCCGATGACCGCCGCGCCACCCAGCAGGATCGCGGGATCCTCGGGCGGGCCTTGCTCCACCAGCGCGGCGGGCCATTGCGGCGCGGGGAGGTTTACGGGCATGGCATGGTCTCCCTTGGCGGTCGCAACAAGGTCAGCCGGGGTATATCTGCACGCTGCGGGCAACAGTATCCGCAACATGCTCTTTGGTGACAACGCCAAGGACGCGGTCGGTTCCGTTTTCGCTGCCAACGACGATCGCCATGGTGGCGCCACGGTCCCAGATCGTCCGGATCACGTCGAACGCCACCTCGTGCTCCCGCACAATCACGAAGCCCGGCTGCACCAGGTCGCCCAGCCGCACGTCCTCGGCCACGGCGCCCAGCGTGCGGCGAAGGTCGGTGTTCACCCGCAGGGCGCCGATGACGCCACCGTCCCGGGTGACGACGACGTGCCGTAGGCCGCCCTGCGCCGCGGCGAGCCGCAGGAAGGTGGCGAACGGCGTCGTCTCGTCCAGCACCACCACGTCGCTTTCCATGATCTCGGCGGCACTGCGCACCAGGAACATGTTGGCGTGCAGCGCCTTGGGGATCGGATGGCCGCGCCGCGCCAGCTTCATGGTGTAGATGTTCTCGACCGTCAGCATCCGCCGCACGCCCAGCGCCAGCGCCACCGCCAGGATCATCGGCAGCACGATGTCGTAGTCGCGCGTCATCTCGAAGATCATCGTCACCGCGGTCATCGCCGCGCCGGTGCCGCTGCCTACCATCGCACCCATGCCGACCATGGCGAAGGCCGGGGGGCTGAGCGGTATCCCGGGGAAAATCGCCTGGATGCCGGCCGCGAAGGCGGACCCCAGCGCCGCGCCCATGAACAGCGAAGGCGAGAAGATCCCGCCCGACGAGCCGGAGCCCAGGCTGATCGTCGTCGCCAGCAGCTTGCAGACGAACAGGATCAGCAGGAACCAGGCGACGGTGAGATGGTTGTACAGGATCGCCTGGATCGTGGCGTAGCCGACGCCCTCGACATAGTAGTGCCCGCCCATAACCCAGAGCGTGTAGATCATGAGGCCGACCAGCATCATGCCCAGGATGTGGCGGACATAGCGGCCGGGTATTAGGTCGAAGCCGTCCTCCAGCCAGTGCAGGACGCGGACGAACGCCGCGGCAGCTACCCCGGTGATCACGCCCAGGACGGCGTACAGCGCCAGGATCGCCACCGTGCTGATGTCGTTCGGCAGCGGCACCAGGTTGGCCGGCACGTTGAACGCCGGCTGGCTGCCGAAGAACAGGCGCCCGATGAAGGTCGCCGTGCCGGTCGCCACCGCCACCGGCAGAAAGGTGTTGACGCTGATCTCCGGCAGCATCAGTTCGGTGGCGAACAGCACGCCGCCGATGGGCGTGTTGAACGTCGCCGCGATGCCCGCCCCCGCGCCAGCCGCCACCAGGGTGATGCGCTGGCCCGGCCGCATGTGGATGATCTGCCCCAGCGTCGAGCCGAGCGCGGAGCCGATCTGGATGATCGGCCCCTCGCGCCCGACCGCGGCGCCGGTGCCGATGGCCAGGGCGGAGGCGATGGATTTCACCACCGCCACCACCGGCCGGATGATGCCTCGCTGATAGTAGATCGCGTCCATCACCTCGGGCACGCCGTGCCCCTTGGCCTCCGGCGCGAAGTTGGAGACGATCCAGGTGACGCCGATGCCGCCGATGACCGGCACCAGGATGATTGCCGGCCCCCAGGGATTGGTTGGCGTGAAAAGGCTGGAGTCGTAGGCGAACGAGAAATGGCGCAGGAAGAACAGGTTGTGGATCAGGCCGATCAGGTCGCGGAACACGACGGCGCCGAAACCGGTGACGATGCCGACGACCAGCGCCAGCAGCGACAGCGGCAGCAGGCGCAATCGGTGAGCCGTTTCTTCTATCGGCGCGGGCGGTGCCGGCGGCGCCTTGATCGAGTTGGCAACCGCCGGCGCCTGGTCAGGAGCCGGAGCAAATTCTTCGCTGACCATCTGGATGGGCTCCCGGTGCAGGCATGAAAACGGTCCGGACCGATCAGGTTGCTCCGATCCCCGGACCGGATGCTGGTATCAGGCTGCCTTGCGGATTGCCACAGCTTTGACGTCGTCGTCGACGCCGGCTTCGAAGCTGGCGAAATTGGCCTCGAAGCGTTCCACCAGTTGTGCCGCCATCCGATCGTAGGCGGCTTTGTCGGCCCAGGCCAGGCGCGGGTCCAGCACCTCGTCCGGAATGCCCGGCACGTGCGCGGGGATCGACAGGCCGAAATACGGTTCCTTGTGGAACTCCATCTGCGCCAGCGAGCCGTCCAGGGCGCCGCGCAGCAAGGCCCGCGTATGCCTGATGCTCATGCGCTTGCCGACGCCGTACTGGCCGCCGCTCCAGCCGGTGTTGACCAGCCAGCAGGTGGCATCGTGCCGGGCGATCAGATCGGCGAACATCCGGCCATAGACCTCGGGCGGGCGCGGCAGGAACGGATGCGCGAAGCAGGTGCTGAACGCCGCCTTCGGCTCGGCGCCGAGGCCCTTCTCGGTGCCGGCGACCTGCGCGGTGTAGCCGGACAGGAAGTGGTACATCGCCTGCGCCGGGGTCAGCCGGGAAATCGGCGGCAGCACGCCGAACGCGTCGCAGGTCAGCATGAACACGTTCTTCGGCTGCCCGCCGCGGCCGGACAGGTCGACGTTGGGGATGAACTCGACCGGATAGCAGGACCGCGTGTTCTCGGTCAGCGAGGCGTCGGCCAGGTCGAGGTTGCCTTCATCGTCGCCGATGACGTTCTCCAGCACCGCGCCGAAGCGGTGCGACGCCGCCCAGATCTCGGGCTCAGCCTCGCGCGACAGGTTGATGACCTTGGCATAGCAGCCGCCTTCGACGTTGAAGGTGCCGGTGTCGCCCCAGCCATGCTCGTCATCGCCAATCAGCTTGCGCTCGGGGTCGGAGGACAGGGTGGTCTTGCCGGTGCCCGACAGGCCGAAGAACAGCGCGACGTCGCCGTCCTTGCCGATGTTGGCGCTGCAGTGCATCGGCATCACGCCCTTCGGCGGCAGCAGCCAGTTCATCACCGTGAAGATCGACTTCTTCACCTCGCCGGCATACTCGCTGCCGGCGATGATCAGCAGCTTCTGCTCGAACGACAAGGCGATGGTGGTGGTGGAGCGCACGCCGTCCACCGCGGGATCGGTCTGGAACAGCGGCGCGTGCAGGATGACGTAGTCCGGCTCGAAGTCCTTCAGCTCCGAGGCCTTCGGGCGGATGAAGATGTTGCGGGCGAACAGCGCATTCCAGGCCTGCGTCGTCACCATCCGGACCCGCACGCGATGCGCCGGATCGGCACCGGCATACAGGTCCTGGATGAACAGCTCCTGGCCTTGCAGATAGGCCTGGACGCGGCCCTTCAGCGCGTTGAAGCGCTCCACCGGCATGGACTGGTTGACCTTGCCCCACCAGATTTCGTTGGTAACGGACGGCTCATCGACGACGAACTTGTCCTGCACCGAGCGGCCGGTGTGGACGCCGGTCTGCACCATGAAGGCGCCATCGGCGGAGAAGCGGCCTTCATGGCGGCGGACGGCCTCCACCACCAGGGCGGGCGCGGTCTGGTTGGCGTGGACGGGGCGGGATGCGTGCACCCCGGTGCCGGACAGGGCGGCTGCGGCGCGGTGTTTCCAGGTGGGCTCGTGCGTCAAGGTCGGTGTCCTGCCTTCGTCAGCGTTGCGTAGCTTGCACCTGCATACCGCGACGCCCCGGTCTCAGGCGAGGCGGGTGGCCGCTGAAATGCGCATATGGCGCGTTCGTGACGGTATAGAGGAGGATGACAGGGAGGCAAGGTATCAGGGGCGAGGTTACGCCACGGTATGTGCAGGCGTGGGTCAAGCAGCGCTGTACAGGCAACCATCGTGGTGGGAAATGGCCTCGATGCCGCTGGCAGGAGCGAGAATCATTTCTGTTATGCGTGAATCAGGTGATGCATCCCGGCTGACACCCGGACCTCATGCATCCTGGAATCCAGCCCGAAACGGAGACGACCCCAACCGGGACGGGCGCATCCGCGGCACCGCTTTCTGCCGAAGGAGCCCCCCTGGGTTTATCAAAGGCGCACGTGCCTGCGCAGCGCCGCAACCGGTTTCCCATGAAACCGGACGGTGCACTGGCGCATCCGTTACTAGGCAGGCCGGATCAGGAATCGTCCAATACGAAAAACCACAATGTATCTAACACCTGTCGGAAATGGCATGTGGTGGATCGAACTGAAAACCATAAGCGTCTTACCGCCTGTAAGAGGCGTCAGGATGTACCGCCAGATAATGCCTGAAATCCGCCGCAACCGCTGCGAACAGCCGGGGTGGCACAAACCCATAGTCGAACCTGTCGTTCGCCCCGGGCACACGAGCCAAATCGAACGGCCAGTCGTCCTCTACCGCGTAGGACGTATAAATATAAGACTGTTGCGTCGTCAGTCCGAGGTGCTGCGCTACCCGCGGCGGGATGGCAATACCCTGCTCATCCCTCCCCGGCGTAACATGAGAGATCGGCAAATACGTCACGCGAACGATGCTGCGGCCTGGCAATTCCGGTTCCTCGACCCGCTCCAGATCCACGATCAGGCAAGGCCGATCCTTGCCGGCGTCAGGCGGCCGACCGCGCCCCAAACCTGCCCAGACGAAACCATAATGGACCACCAGACCAAGCTTGGGGTCCGGCAGCGGCATCCATCAGTCGTCCATGAGTGCGTCGAGATCGCTATACGCGGCGTCCATCCGGTTGTTGGCGATCCGCTCGATCTTTGCGACTGGCATGTCCGAGCGCTGCATGGCGAGTTTTCGGTTCTGCCGCAGCAAGGCATAATCTTCGACCGAGAGAACGATCAGCTCCGGCCGGCCGTGATAGGTGACCTCCACGGGTGCCCGGCGGGCCTCGGAGCGGACATAACCGCTGGCCTTTTGCAGCTGCTCGCCCGTAACGCTGATCATTGGAGTACGCTGATCATGGGAGCCTCCAAAAAGTACGTAAATTATGGATAATCACCCAGAGCGTTGCAAGCCTGACGATCGGAACCACCAGCCGCTCTCATGGCTTGGGAACAATGTTGATCTGTGTGCGGAAAAGCCTCGGGGGGCGACCAAAGGCCGGCCATAGCACATTGAACCCGTTATCCCCCCGTCACGCTCATGTGCCGCGCTACCGCCGGCTTGTCGTGCCGCCGGTCGATGATGAAGTCATGACCCTTCGGCTTGCGGGAAATCGCCTCGCGGATCGCGTCCTCGAGCCGCTCATCCGTTACCCCGGCCCGCAGAAGCGAGCGGAAATCGGCGGAATCCTCCTGCCCGAGACACATATATAATGTACCCGTACAGGTCAGCCGCACCCGGTTGCAGCTTTCGCAGAAATTGTGCGTCATCGGCGTGATGAAGCCGACCCGCCGCCCGGTTTCCCGGACGTTGAAGTAGCGCGCCGGACCGCCGGTCTTGTAGTCGGTATCCTCCAGCGTCCAGGTCCGGCGCAGGCGGGCACGGACCACGGACAGCGGCAGGTACTGCTCGGTCCGGTCGCCGGTGATCTCGCCCATCGGCATGGTCTCGATCAGGCACAGGTCGAAGCCGTGCTCGCCGCACCAGGCGACCAGGGCGTCGAACTCTTCCTCGTTCACGCCCTTCATCGCCACGGCGTTGATCTTCACCGCCAGCCCTGCCGCCTTGGCGGCAAAGATGCCGTCCAGCGTCTGCTCGATCTGCCCCCAGCGGGTGATCTGCCCAAAGCGCACCGGATCGAGCGTATCCAGCGAGACGTTGATCCGCTTCACGCCGGCGGCCACCAGCGTCCCGGCATGTTTGGCCAGTTGCGTGCCGTTGGTGGTGACCGTCAGTTCCTTCAGCCCGTTCCCGAGCCGTTGCCCCAGCTTGCCGAACAGTTGCATCACGTCGCGCCGCACCAGCGGCTCGCCGCCGGTGATGCGGATCTTCGTCGTGCCCAGGCGGATGAAGGCCGCGCATAGGCGATCCAGTTCCTCCAGCGTCAGCAGGTCGCGCTTGGGCAGGAAGTGCATGTCCTCCGACATGCAATAGACGCAACGGAGATCGCAGCGGTCGGTCACCGATACCCGAAGGTAGGTGATCGCGCGGCCGAAAGGATCGATCATATGGCTTGCAGGCTCCCTCCAAGGCGGACTGTCGCCGCTTGGTTCCTGTTATAGGCTGTCCTTTCCAGGTGCGCCAACACCACCCCGTGTTCAACCCCTTGGCCGCAATGAAGCCGTGGTGACGGGCCAGGGGCGGGCGGGGAAATCGCGCCGGAGCGAATTTTTTCGTCCGCATTTACCTTTTGTTTGCGAAGTGCTGCCAAGGATTGGCTCCCACCCGGCCGACGGGACTGCAAGGGGGCTACCGTGGACGATCTGCTTGCCGATTTCCTCACCGAGACGAATGAAAGCCTGGCCGAGCTCGACATCGCCCTGGTCACCCTGGAGCGCACGCCGGACGACGCCGAAACCCTATCGGGCATCTTCCGCCTGGTGCACACCATCAAGGGCACCTGCGGCTTCCTCGGCCTGCCGCGGCTGGAGCGTGTCGCCCATGCCGGCGAGAACGTGCTGGGCAAGCTGCGCGACCGGACCCTGGCGGTCACCCCCGCCATCGTCAGCCTGGTGCTGGCGGCGATCGACCGGATCAAGGCGATCGTGGCCGCGCTGGCAGCGACCGGCGCGGAACCGCCGGGCGACGACAGCGAGCTGATCAACGCCCTGAACGCGACGGCCGCCAGCGAACCGCCGCCCGCGAAGCCGGCCGCGCCGGCTGCCGCGAGGCCATCCGAAGCCGCAGTCATCCCGTCCAAACCCGCTCCTGCTGCCGCTCCGCCGGCCGCGCGCGAACCAGCCCCGTCCGCACCGCCTCCCGCAGCACCGATGGCCGGGACCCCGGCACCGGCTGCCGAACCCCTGTCCCCACCGCCGGCTGAAACGCCGGACGCACCCTCGGCAGCTTCCGGCACGGCACCGGCGAGCGCGCCCCAGGCAGCGCAGACCATCCGTGTCACCGTCGACGTCCTGGAAGACCTGATGACCCTGGTCAGCGAGCTGGTGCTGACCCGCAACCAGCTGCTCCAGCTTGCCCGCACCCAGGAAAACAGCCCCTTCACCGTGCCCCTGCAGCGCCTGTCGCACATCACCTCCGACCTGCAGGAAGGGGTGATGAAGACCCGCATGCAGCCCATCGGCAACGCCTGGAACAAGCTGCCCCGCCTGGTGCGCGACCTGTCGCACGAAATGGGCAAGAAGATTCAGCTGACGATGCTGGGCGCCGACACCGAGCTCGACCGCCAGGTGCTGGAGATGATCAAGGACCCACTGACGCACATGGTGCGCAACAGCGGCGATCATGGGCTGGAAACCCCGGCCGAGCGCCGCGCCGCCGGCAAGCCCGAAAGCGGCGCCATCGTGCTGAACGCCTTCCACGAAGGCGGCCACATCATCCTGGAGATCTCCGACGACGGCCGCGGCCTGTCGGTGGATCGCATCCGCGCCAAGGCATTGGCCAACGGCCTGGCGACCGAGGCGGAACTGGCGGCGATGACAGAGGGCCAGGTCCAGCGCTTCATCTTCCGCCCCGGCTTCTCCACCGCCACCACCGTCACCGCCGTCTCAGGCCGCGGCGTCGGCATGGACGTGGTGAAGACCAACATCGAGAAAATCGGCGGCACCATCGACCTGAAGAGCACGCCCGGCCAGGGCACGATGTTCACCGTCAAGATCCCGCTGACGCTGGCCATCGTCTCCGCCCTGATTGTCGAGGCGTCCAGGGAGCGGTTCGCCATCCCGCAGATCAGCGTCGTCGAACTGGTCCGCGCCCGGCGCGACGGCGCCGCCGCTGATGGCGAAAGCGTGATCGAGCGGATCAACGACACGCCGGTGCTGCGCCTGCGCAACCGCCTGCTGCCGCTGGTCAGCCTGACCGAGCTGCTGGAGCTCGGCGCCGCGCAGACCGACGACACCGCCGCTCACATTGTCGTCGCCCAGGTCGGCCAGTACCTGATGGGCATCATCGTCGACCGGGTGTTCGACACCGAGGAAATCGTCGTCAAGCCGGTGGCGCCGATCCTGCGCAACGTGACGATGTTCAGCGGGAACACCATCCTGGGGGATGGGTCGGTGATCATGATCCTGGATCCGAACGGCATCGCCCGCGGCACCGGCGTCGGCGCCGGCTCGGAAAGCCGGCTGATGCAGTCGGCGCGGGTCGATACGCAAAGCTCCGCCGACAAGACCGCGATGCTGCTGTTCCACGCCGGCGGGTCGCAGCGCATGGCGGTGCCGCTCGGTCTGGTGGCGCGGCTGGAGGACATCCCGCGCGAATCGATCGAGCTGTCCTGCGGCTCGCCGGTCACGCAGTACCGCGGCAAGCTGATGCCGCTGATCGCCATCGACGGCAGCGGCGCGCAGGACCGGCCCACCCAGCCGCTGCTGGTGTTCGCCGACGGCGAGCGAATCATGGGCCTGATGGTGGACGAGATCATCGACGTGGTGGAGGACAGGCTCGACATCGAGCTGGCCGGCGCTCGGCCCGGCCTGCTGGGCAGCGCCGTCATCGGCGGCCAGGCGACGGACGTACTGGACACCGGCTACTGGCTGACCCTGGCGTGGGAGGACTGGTTCCGCAACGTGCCGCGCCGCGGCGCGACGATTGGCCAGAAGCACGTGCTGATGGTCGACGACAGCGACTTCTTCCGCCAGTTGATGGTGCCGACGCTGGGCGCGGCCGGGTTCCGCGTCACTGCCGTCGGCAGCGCCGCCGAGGCGCTGCGGCTGCGCGACGCCGGCACCCGGTTCGACGCCATCATCTCCGATATCGAGATGCCGGGGATGGACGGGCTGGCCTTCGCCCGCGCCGTCCGCGCCGGGGGCGCCTGGGCCGACCTGCCGATGATCGCCCTGACCGCGCATGCCGATGACCAGCATGTCGAGGCCGGGCGCGACGCCGGCTTCACCGACTACGTGGCCAAGTTCGAGCGCGACGCGGTGGCCGCCAGCCTGCGCGCCAATCTGGCGCAACTCGTCCCAGCCTGACCGACCGGAGACCCCACCATGACCACACAGATTCTGGATCGGCCCGACAGCACAGGCCAGGCGACGGGAGAGGAACAGGTCCTCGTCACCCTGACCGTGGCGGACCAGCTTTGCGGCGTGCCCGTGCTGGCGGTGCGCGACATCCTGGGCGAGCAGACCATCACCCGCATCCCGCTGGCGCCGCCGGAGATCGCCGGCAGCCTGAACCTGCGCGGCCGCATCGTCACCGCCATCGACCTGCGCCGCCGGCTGCACCTGCCGCCCGCCCCGGCCGAACAGCCGCGCATGTCGGTCGTCGCCGAGCAGGGCGGCGAGCTCTATGCCCTGCTGGTGGACCAGGTTGCGGAAGTCATGAGCCTGGAGGCCAGCCTGTTCGAGCGGAACCCGCCGACGCTGGCAAAGAACTGGGCCGCGTTCAGCACCGGCATCTTCCGCCTGGATGGCCGGCTGCTGGTGATGCTGGACGTCTCCAGGCTGCTGGCGCTGGGGGAAAAGGGGTAGAAGCCGATGCCTCGCACCTGCCTTGTCGTCGACGACAGCCGCGTCGTCCGGAAAGTCGCGCGCCGCATCCTGGAAGCCAACGGCTTCGCCGTGAGCGAGGCCGCCGACGGGCAGCAGGCGCTGGAGTCCTGCCGCGCCAGCCTACCCGACTGCGTGCTGCTGGACTGGAACATGCCGGTGATGGACGGCCTGACCTTCCTGAAGTCGCTGCGCGCGGAGTTCGGCCACGACAACCCGCCGGTGGTGTTCTGCACCACCGAGAACGACATGGCCCACATCGAGGCGGCAATCGCGAACGGCGCCCAGGAATACATCATGAAGCCGTTCGACGAGGACATCCTGACCAGCAAGTTCGCCCAGGTCGGCCTGCTGTGACCCCGTTCTCCCGCCTGCCCCCAGCGGCGCAGCCGCCCGGATCAGCGAGGCCGGCGCAGCCGCCCGGATCAGCGAGGCCGGCGCAGCCGCCCGGATCAGCGAGGCCGGCGCAGCCGCCCGGATCAGCGAGTCCGGCGCGGCCGCCTGGGCCGACGAGCCCGGCACACACGCCGGCGGCGACGGCCCGTCCGGCCGCGCGGACGGTGCTCCCGGCCAGTCCCGCCACAGCGGCGCAGCCCGCGGGCAAGGCGCGGGTGATGCTGTGCGACGACTCCACGGTCATTCGCGGCGCCCTGGCCCGCATCCTGGAGGCCGATCCCGAGATCGAGGTGGTTGCCAAGGTCGCCAACGGGCAGGAAGCGGTCAACGCGATCCGCGATGCGCATGTCGACGTGGTGGTGCTGGACATCGAGATGCCGGTGATGGACGGCATGACGGCCCTGCCGCTGCTGCTGCGCGCGGATGCCGGGGTGCGGGTCATCATGGCCTCGACCCTGACGACGCGGGGCGCGGACATCGCCCTGCGCGCCCTGCGGCTCGGCGCGGCCGACTACATCCCGAAGCCTTCCACCATCGGCACGGCCAGCGACGACAGCTTCCGGCGGGAATTGCTGGAAAAGGTCAAGGGCCTGGCTCGCCAGCGTCGCCGCGCCAGCCTGCCCAGCGCGCCGAAGACACCGCTGGCCCTGCGCACGGCGCCGGCTTTCCCGGCCCGCCTGCTGGCAGTCGGCAGTTCCACCGGCGGGCCGCAGGCGCTGTTCACCTTGGTGCAGGGGCTCGGCCGCGCGCTGAGCGTGCCGGTAGTGATGACGCAGCACATGCCCGCCACCTTCACGCCGATCCTGGCCGAGCACCTGACGCGCATTGGCGTGATGCCCTGCGCGGAGGCGCGCGACGGCGAGTCGCTGCTGGCCGGCCGCATCTACCTGGCTCCCGGCGACAAGCACCTTCTGGTCGAAGGCAGCCGATCGGCTTTGCGCGCGCGGTTGTCGGAGGACCCGCCGGAGAATTTCTGCCGCCCGTCGGTCGATCCGATGCTGCGCAGCGCTGCCGCGGCGTGCGAGGGCCGGGTCCTGGTGGCGATGCTGACCGGCATGGGCCGTGACGGGCTGGAGGGTACGAAGCGGGTGGTGGAGGCCGGCGGCGCGGCGGTCGCTCAGGACGAGGCCAGCAGCGTGGTCTGGGGCATGCCGGGCGCCATCGCCCAGGCCGGCCTGTGCCACGCCGTGCTGCCGCTGCCGAAGATCGCGCCTCGGCTGCTGGAGATGCTGAAAGGCGGGCGGGCATGAGCGCCAGCCTGTCCCCCGCGGCGTTCGAGACCTTCGCTACGCTGCTGAAGACCCAGTCCGGCCTGGTGATCGGGACGGACAAGATCTACCTGCTGGAAACCCGCCTGGGGAATCTGCTCAAGCGGGAAAAGCTGAATGACCTGAACCAATTGGCGGAAAAGCTGCGGCAGCCGGCGAATGACCGGATGGCGCGTGACGTGGTCGAGGCGATGACCACGAACGAGAGCTTCTTCTTCCGTGACGACAAGCCGTTCGTGCATTTCCGCACCCACGCCCTGCCTCGGCTGGTCGCCGCTCGCCCGCCCGGCAGTACGATCCGCATCTGGTCGGCGGCGTCGTCGTCGGGGCAGGAGGCATACTCGCTCGCAATGATCATCGCCGAGTCCCGTGCCGTCCTTGGCGACCGCAAGGTGGAAATCATCGGGACCGACATCGCCCGCGATCAACTGATCCGGGCGCGCGAGGGCCTGTATTCGCAATTCGAAGTGCAGCGCGGGCTGCCAGTGCAGATGCTGATGCGCTATTTCCGCAAGGAGGACTCGTCCTGGCGCATCAATGACTCAATCCGGTCGATGGCGCAGTTCCGCGAATTCAACCTGCTGTCGGACCCGCGCTCGCTTGGGCGCTTCGACGTGGTGTTCTGCCGCAACGTGCTGATTTATTTTGACCAGCCGACGAAGTCGCGGGTGCTGGGCGGCATTGCCGGCGTCATGCCCGCGGACGGACTGCTTTACCTGGGCGGCGCGGAGACGGTGCTCGGGCTGACGACGCGCTTTGCGCCGCTGCCGGCGGAACGGGGGGTGTATGGGGTCGTGGCCGCCGCGACCGGGGCTCCGGCGGGACGGATGGCGGCGGCCGTTTAAGGACGTGGCCTGTCGCCCTCCGTCATGGCCGGGACATGCCCTATCCCTATAAGGACAAGGTGGTGGACGGAGAAGGATTTGGCCCCAGGTCCGTTACCCCTCGTCATGGCCGGGCGTGTCCCTACGGGATGCACAGATCTCTGAAACGATTAGGCGATATCCCTTGTTATCAATGGGTTAGGGAAAATTTTTGTAATAGGGGCAAAACCCCGGGCGAATTTGGTGATTGTCCATATCGTTCCGCAGTTGGATGCCAAAAAATGGCGGAATTCCGTGCCTGTCGTTCCAGTTTCGAGCGTATGCTGCACATGCGTGCCCGGGGTTTTGCCCCTATTACAAATTTTTGTATATACAGAAATTTTTGGCCAACCCACTGATAACAAAATACTTTTTTAGATAACCGAAGGTCGTTTCAGAGATGTGTATACGCGATAGGGCGTGTCCCGGCCATCTGCGCTTCGACAGTTGGAGGGTGGATGGCCGGGACACGCCCGGCCATGACGATAGAGCGACAACTCTGCTCCAGTCGTTCAAGGGACGACTCCGCTCCGGTTGTCCTCTTCCCCTTCCAGCCTATCGCCGTCAGACGGTCTTGAGGAAGTCCGTCAGCTTGTTGATTGCCGTCACCTTGTCAGTCTTGTCCAGCGCGGCCAGTTCGGCGGCGAGGCGATCCATGGCGGATTCATAGATCTGCCGCTCGGAGAAACTCTGGTCGGGCTGGCCGGAATTGCGGTGCAGGTCGCGCACCACCTCGGCAATGGCCAGCGGATCGCCGGAGTTGATCTTCGCCTCGTATTCCTGCGCCCGGCGGGACCACATGGTGCGCTTGACCCGGGCCTTGCCTTTCAGCACGCCCAGCGCCTCGTCGAACTGCTTGCGGCTGGCCAGCTTGCGCAAGCCGGCGGTGCGGGCCTTGGCGACCGGCACCCGCAAGGTCATGCGGTTTTCCTCGAAAGTGATGTGGATCAGTTCCAGCTTGTGGCCGGCGATCTCCTCGGTCGCGATCCGCTCCACCCGGCCGACGCCGTGGGTGGGATAGACGACATGGTCGCCCTCGGCGAACACTTCGGCTTTGGCGATGGCACGCGGCGTGAGGTTCGGTCCGTTGTGCAGCGGGCGCGGCGCCACGCGGGGCTCTGGATTGGTCGCCGGCGCCTCGGCTGCCGGCCGTTCTGCCACCGGATTCGAAACGTCTTCCACTACCTGCTGCTCACCCATTCTACTTCCTGTCTCTCAAGCCCTAGCTGCGATTGTGTCGGGGCGACGGAACAGCTTTGGACCGCCTCGGTCAGACCGGACGGCCGCCAGAAAACTCGATCAGGCACAGCCTGACCCACCGCTTCATGCGACGCCATTGCCTTGTCGGACGACTCGTGCGTAACCGACAGACACTATATACCATAAAAATGGCAGCGCGTCAGCGGCAAAGCCGCCGACGCGCGGGCTTTCAACGTTCAGGCGTGCTTAAGCGTTGCCGTCAGGGCTCACCGGGGTCCGCGGAGAACAGCTCGACCTTGTTGGGCTTGTCCTTCCACTCGTCGGCGTCGTCCGGCGGCGTGCCCTTGCGAGTGATGTTCGGCCATTCCCCGGCATAGGTGCGATTGCGCTCCATCCACGGCGCGGCCCGGTCGTCGCTGTCCGGCACGATCGCTTCGGCGGGGCACTCCGGCTCACACACGCCACAGTCGATGCATTCATCCGGGTGGATGACCAGCATGTTCGCGCCAACATAAAAGCAATCGACGGGGCAGACCTCGACGCAGTCCATGTACTTGCAGCGAATACAATTCTCGGTGACCACATAGGTCATTTGGCAAACCCCTGGTATGGGAAATTGGCGGCACAGGCCGGTTCAGGCCCCGCCGTATGCCGACGAATCAGTCGTGGTGCAAGATGTTGCTAACACATCGCTGACATCTGCGTACAAAAGCCTGGCCTGTGTGGCCGGTCCACGCCGCTCGGCCAAAGCCACGACGCGCAGCACCCGCACGGCGCCATGCACCGGAATCGTCAGGACATCCCCCACCCGCAGCCGGGCGTGCGGCTTGCTGGTCGGCTGGCGGTTGATGCGGACGGAGCCCTGCGCCACCAGCGCGGCGCAATCGCTGCGAGCACGCATGACGCGGGCGCACCACAGCCACTTGTCCAGCCTCTGCCAGTCACGGTCCTCGATGTCGGTGATCGGAAACCTCCCTGAATCCCCGGGTCATCATCGTCGCAAGGCAGCCAGCGCGGCAAACGGCCCGCTGGGGTTTCGCGGCGGCGCCGATCGCGCCGGAGCCGCCGGACGGCGGCGCAGCGGAGTCAGCATGGGCGGCGCCACCGGTCCCTGCTGGTCCGGCGCCAGGCCAACAGCCGGCAGCACCCGGAACCCGAGGTGACGCAGCACCGCGGGCAGCAGGTCCGCCTTGATTGCAAGCCGGGAGGCCAGTCCCGACGGCAGCGCCGCCGGCACGCGGCGCGAGCGGTAACCCAGTTCGCCGGCAATTCTCTCCGCGATATCAAGCCGTATCAGGATCGGCCCGGCCTCCACCCAGCCCAGGGCGGCGGCAAAGCCGGGCGGCCAGGCAGCCTGGTCCGCCGGAATCGAGACCAGCGCCGACGACGGCAGATCCGGCACCGCCACGCCATGCTGCAGCGCCCACAGCCGCGCCCGCATCGCCGCGGCCCGCGGTTTCATCATGGCAGGCATGAACAGGGCAAAACGACCGGAGCGCACGCCCAGTGCCCGCAACTGCGGCCGGATCGTCGCCGCCAGCGTCTCCGCGTCCGGACCGGGAATCGTGCCGAGCGATTCCATCAGCCGGTGCAGCGGCCCGCGCAGCGCCGGATGTTCCTGCGCCATCGCCTCGGCGGCGAACAGCGGCGCCAGGTCAGCCTGGATCTCGGCGTCCAGCCAGGCTTGCAGCCGCTTCCGGATCCGCTCGCGCTCGGCGCCGTCGAGGAACTCGCTGTCCAGCACCTGCACCCGCGGCCGGATCGGCGTGGCGCCGCGGACCAGGCGGGCAATCGGCGCATCGCTCCAGGTGATCCGATGATCCGCGGTCAGCGCGAAGACCGACTCGGGCTCGGCCTCCAGCAGCGTGACCCGGCGCGGCATCTCGGCACGCAGGGCACGGCGGGCGGCCCGAAGGACAAGCTTCTTTTCGTCGCCCACGGCCTCGGGGTCGGGGATGAACGTGAACCCCTCGATATGGCCGACGTTGTGGCCCTCCACCACGACTTCGCCGCGGCGGGTGACGGCGGATAGCAGGCTGTCGCCCTCGCCCGCCTCCAGCCGCCGCAGCAGGTGGGCTGAGCGGCGATCGACGAAGCGGCTGGTCAGGCTTTCGTGCAGGGCGTCGGACAGCTTGTCCTCGACCTCGCGCGCCTTCGCCTGCCAGTGCGCGGTGTCCTTCACCCAGTCGGCGCGGGCGGCGATGTAGGACCAGACGCGCACGCCGGCGAGGCGCTGCATCAGCGTATCGATGTCGCCTTCGGTGCGGTCGAGCGCGGCGATCTGCCCCGCGAGCCAGTCGGTCGGCAGCACGGTGTCGGTGGCGACGTGGTTGAACACCCGGGCACACAGCCGGGCATGGGTGTCGTCGGCCAGCTTGCGGAAATCCGGGATCTGGCAGGCATCCCACAGCAGCCGCATCCGCCGCCGGCCGTGCGCCAGCTTGCGGATGTCCGGGTCGCGGGACAGCGTGGTCAGCGTCTCCAGGTCCGAGGCCTCGTTGCCGCGCACCAAGCCGGCCCCCGGCGGCGGCGCGTTCAGGCTGTCGAGCAAGCCTTCCAGCGAGGAAAAGTCCAGGTCGCTGTTGCGCCAGCACAGCAGGTCCAGGGCGTCGAAGCTATGGTTCTCGACGGCGTTGACGACGTCGTCCGGGATCGGCGGGCATTCGGTGGTGGTGCCGAAGGTGCCGTCCTTCATGCCGCGGCCGGCGCGGCCGGCGATCTGGCCGATCTCGGCGGGGGAGAGGCGGCGGGGGCGGTGGCCGTCGAACTTGCCCAGGCCGGCGAAGGCGACATGGTCCACGTTCATGTTCAGGCCCATGCCGATGGCGTCGGTGGCGACCAGGAAATCGACCTCGCGCTCCTGGTACAGTGCCACCTGGGCGTTGCGGGTGCGCGGTGACAGGCGGCCCATGACGACGGCGCAGCCGCCCTTGCGGCGGCGGATCAGCTCGGCGAGGGCGTAGATCTCGGCGGCACTGAAGGCGACGACGGCGGTGCGCGGCGGCAGGCGCACCAGCTTGGCCGGACCGGCGTAGGTCAGTTGCGACAGCCGCGGGCGGGTTTCGATCTGCGCCGAGGGCACCAGGCGGCGGAGCAGCGGGGCGATGGTCTCGGCGCCGAGGAACATGGTCTCCACCATGCCGCGGGCATGCAGCAGGCGGTCGGTGAACACGTGTCCGCGATCGGGGTCGGCGCACAGTTGTATTTCGTCAACGGCGACGAATTCGGCGCGGCGGTCGAGCGGCATCGCCTCGACGGTGCAGGAGAACCAGCGCGCGTCGGGCGGGATGATCTTTTCCTCGCCGGTGATCAGGGCGACGTGGCGGGCACCCTTCCTGGCCACCATGCGGTCGTAGTTTTCGCGCGCCAGCAGGCGCAGCGGGAAGCCGATGATTCCAGAGGCGTGGGCCAGCATCCGCTCGATGGCGAGATGCGTCTTGCCGGTGTTCGTCGGGCCGAGGACAGCCTTGACGCGAGCCGCGAAACCGGAGTCGGAGCCGAGCATGGGAGAATCTTTGGGGGTCGCGGCGCGGAATGCAAGCGGAGAAGTTGTTACGGATCGCCATTGCCCATGATATTGTCGTCTTGGAAACGGCTGCGGCCACGGAAGCGCGATTCATGCCGACAATTGCCATCGTGGACGGGGTCAGGATCATGATGTTTTACAATGACCACAATCCGCCGCATTTTCATGCAAGATTGGGCGGTGATGAGGCGCTGGTGGCGATCGGCAACCTGAGCGTAGTCCGAGGTTCCCTACCTCAGGCTAAACTGAGCCATATCCTGGCCTGGGCTCGGGACCATCGGGACGCATTGGCGCTCAACTGGATCAGGTGCCAGAATAACGAGGAACCGCAAGGGATTTAGAAATGCCCCAGGTACTGGAGAATATCATCGTATCCGCCGTGCCCGAGCCATCCGTGCGTCGTGTTTTCCTGACCTGGGCTAATGGCGAGACGACGACGCACAACCTGCAGCACCTCTCAGACAAGGGCGTCTTTCGAGCACTCCGCGATCCGACATTTTTCGCGCGGGTCCGTGTCGGCGATCATGGACGCAGCCTGGAATGGCCTGGTGAACTTGACCTATGCGCGGATGCTCTCTGGTTCGAAGCCCATCCGTTGGACGCACCCGACTCGGCGATTGCCGCTACGAATGACTACGTTGCTAAGCATGGGTTGCCCGGAGAGGACTATATGCCCGTGTGATGGCCAAGTCGACGCCCAAACCAAACTACACTGCCTTCAGTTTGAAGACCGCACTCTCGACAGCCGGAGCCAAGGTGCCGTGTGACGGGCGCATTTCCCGACTATAGGCGGCGATCACAACGGGCTTCAAAGCGGATAAGGTTTAGGCCGTCTTCAGCCGTTCACGTCTAAGCACGCGAGCGGGTGAAGATGCTCGCGAAAACAGAGGCCTAAAGCCGATTTCGCGAGCACCCGTGAGCGGAATCGGTGCTATTCGAATTTCGTAGACGACGATTGTGCCACGATCGGAATGCGTGCAAGCAATTGTTGTAGTTCATGTTGTTGTTGTAGTGCGTGTTGTAGTGCGATCGTCGCTTGGGCAAGTTGGTTCTGGTATTGCGCCAACATGGGCTTTGCTAGTTCGAGCCCGATGATGACGCCGACCGCCCTCTCATCCTCTTTGATACTTGCCAAGCCACCGGCCTGGAAGGTGCGTAGATTGCGCGCAGCGCCGCCATAGCACATCCGTCCTGTCGCAGGGTTGAGGCACCCGGTCGTAAGGCCGGCGTCATAATCCTTTACATTTTTCATACTGCCTCCTGTCTGGCCAGCGTCAGATAGTGCGCATCATCAACGTATCAAGCGGCGGATTTCGGACTGACTTCTAAACCGCATCCAGTTTGGAACCGCAGTCTGGCAGGTTCGGACTCAAAGTGCCGCAGAATCGCATTTTCTGGTAGCGAGCCGACATAGCCACGGATCCAATATTGGGCACGGTTTGGGCCTAAATTGGTCGGTCATTCCTTTGATCTGGTGAATGTTCAGCCGCGCCGTCATTATTCCGCGGTGAATGTTCAGCCGCGCCGTCATTATTCCGCCGGGACCCGGTTGTCGTTCCTTTGAAGCGGTTGCCCGACCGGGGTGACACCGATCCACCCGGCACCGAAATTCATCATCGAGGGCGAGCCGTTGGGATTCAATCCGCTGCTGATATTCACCACGCCGATTTCCACCCTTGACCCGGTCGTCGCCTCCCTCGCAGCCGACGATCACGCTGGCCGTGTCATCGCCGCGATCAATGAGGTCATCACTCAGGCATACAGGTGACAACCGCTTGACTTGGCCAACCCCACAAGGCTTGTGTGCCGCCCCTGACGAGCAGCCAGGACACGGAAAGCACATGCACGCCTATCGCACCCATACCTGTGGCGCCCTGCGCGCCGCCGACGCCAGCCAGCAGGCCCGCCTCTCGGGCTGGGTGCACGCCAAGCGCGACCATGGCGGCCTGCTGTTCATCGACCTGCGCGACCACTACGGCATCACCCAGTGCGTGTTCGCCGCCGGCTCCCCGGCCTTCACTGCCGCCGACGCGGTGCGGCCGGAAAGCGTCATCACCGTCACCGGCCAGGTGGTGCTGCGCGAGCCCGGCACCGTCAACCCCAAGCTGCCAACCGGCGAGATCGAGCTGCGGGTCGCGGACCTGGCGGTGCAGTCCACCGCCGAGGTGCTGCCGATGCAGGTCTCCGGCGACGAGAAGTTCCCCGAGGACATCCGCCTGAAATACCGCTTCATCGACCTGCGGCGCGAGAAGCTGCACCGCAACATGGTGCTGCGATCCAACGTCATCACCTCGATCCGCCGGCGGATGATCGAGCAGGGCTTCCTGGAGTACCAGACGCCGATCCTAACGGCATCCTCGCCCGAGGGCGCGCGCGACTTCCTGGTGCCGGCGCGGCTGCATCCGGGCAAGTTCTACGCCCTGCCGCAGGCGCCACAGCAGTTCAAGCAGTTGCTGATGGTCGCCGGCTTCGATCGCTATTTCCAGATCGCCCCCTGCTTCCGCGACGAGGCCTCGCGCGCCGACCGCTCGCCCGGCGAGTTCTACCAGCTCGATTTCGAGATGAGCTACGTTACCCAGGAAGACGTGTTCGCCACCATCGAGCCGGTGATCGCCGGCGTGTTCGAGGAGTTCGCCGAGGGTAGGACGGTGACCAGGCCGCCCTTCCCGCGCATCCCGTATGAGCAGGCGATGCTGGAATACGGCTCCGACAAGCCCGACCTGCGCAACCCGATCCGCATCGCCGACGTCACCGAGCAGTATGCCGGCTCCGGCTTCGGCCTGTTCGCCCGCATCGCCGCCTCGGGCGGGGTGATCCGCGCCATTCCCGCTCCCGGCGCCGGGTCGCAGCCGCGCAGCTTCTTCGACAAGCTGAACGACTGGGCCAAGGCCGAGGGCCAGGGCGGCCTGGGCTACATCGTCTATGACGCCGAAGGCCCCAAGGGGCCGATCGCCCGCAACCTGGAGCCGGACCGGGCCGAGGCGATCCGGGTGGCGTGCGGCCTGAAGGCGGGCGATGCCGTGTTCTTCGCCGGCGGCAAGAAGGACGTCGCGCCGAAGTTCGCCGGCACGGTGCGCACGCGGCTGGCCGAGGAACTCGGGCTGATGGAAACCGGCACGTTCCGCTTCTGCTGGGTCACCGACTTCCCGATGTATGAACTGAACGAGGAAACCGGCCTGATCGACTTCAGCCACAACCCGTTCAGCATGCCGCAGGGCGAGCTGGAGGCGCTGAACACCCAGGACCCGCTGACCATCAAGGCCTACCAGTACGACATCGTCTGCAACGGCATCGAGCTGTCCTCGGGCGCCATCCGCAACCACCGGCCCGACATCATGATCCGCGCCTTCGAGATCGCCGGCTACACCGCCGCCGACGTGGAAGCCCGGTTCGGCGGCATGCTGAACGCCTTCCGCTACGGCGCTCCGCCGCATGGCGGCTCGGCCCCCGGCATCGACCGCATGGTGATGCTGCTGGCCGACGAGCCGAACATCCGCGAGGTCATCCTGTTCCCGCTCAACCAGCAAGGCGAGGACCTGCTGATGGGCGCGCCGGCCGAGATCCCGCCCGCGCGGCTGAAGGAACTGTCGCTGAAGCTCGACCTGGCGCCCGCCAAGCCGAAGGTCACGGGTAGCTGAGGCGCGGGCAAACTTGCCGTTGAGCAATGGCGCGGTGGACGCGCCATCCTTAATGTTTAAACTTCGAACGCGGCGACCCTCGTTCTGCGGAGTCCTTCATGCGTTTTCACGCCGCGCTCGTAGCGCTGCTTCTGATGTCGGGATGGCTGGTTCAGCCTGCTGTTGCCGCCAATTCCCCGCCGCCTGCGGCCCCTTCAACCACCAGCGGGCTGATCGGGCATCGGGCGCTGTACACGCTGACGCTCGCCACCGCCAAGAGCACGGATGTCGTCGCCGCGCGCGGCACCATGGGCTACGAGGTGACCGACGCCTGCGACGGCTGGGCGGTGCGGCAGCGGCTGCGCATGACCGTCACCAATGCCGACGGCCAGGACATCGAGATGGCGTCGGACTACACCACCTGGGAATCCAAGGATGGCCTGAGGTTCCGCTATCACATGCGCCAGACCACCGACACCGCGGTCACCAGCCAGACCGACGGGGAGGCGTCGTTGCACAGGACCGGTGGCACCGGCGAGGCGCACTACACCACGCCGCATGAGACCACCATCCCGCTGCCGGCCGGCACCCTGTTCCCGATGGCCCATACCGCCGCCATCATTGCCGCGGCGCGCGAGAAGAAGCACTTTCTCAGCGTGCCGCTGTTCGACGGCACGGACGAGAACGGCGCGGAGGACAGCTTCATCGTGATCCTGGACTGGAAGCCGCCGATGCAGACGAAATGGCCGGCGCTGTCGGCCCTTCCCAGCACCCGGGTGCACCTGTCGTTCTTCGACCGCAAGCCCGGCAGCGTGACGCCAACCTATGAGGTCACCATGCGCTACTGGGAGAACGGGGTCGCCGATGACATGAAGATGGATTTCGGGGACTTCGTCATGGACGCCAAGATGAAGGAGTTCGCGCCGCAGCCTCGGCGGTGCTGACCGGGCGGCGCCGGACTGCCGGCGCGCTTCCTGTGGTGCCCCCGAGTGGCGCACTGTGACGCACCAACACCTTCCATGCAAAGATGGCTTCAAAAGACCTCGAAGGTGACACTCATCGGCGCCTGCCCCTCATGCCGGAGATAGCGCACTCTGCCGTGATAGACGAACGGTGCGGCCTTGCCGCCTTCCAGCTTGCCATCGCGCACGAACAGATGCAGCGTGATGCCGAGCTTCTCATGGCCGATGATTTCCCGCCCCCGGCTGCTCGTCGGCGTTGTGGCATTCTGGCTCTGCCAGTGGAACGTCGTCTCGTCGATCCAATGATCGACATAGCGATGCGCCTCCGCCTTCCCTTGCTTGTTCAACGTCACCAGCAGGACATGCGCCTTCGGCGCCCGCAATACCACGTGGCCTGAATTCCAACTGCCAGGGTTGAATGTTTCCCCGAACAGCGGCGGGATGTCCTCGCGCATGAACGCCTGCCCCACCGCGAGGTCGAGCGGATCGACGATCGCACGGAAGCGGGCGAAGGTGCGCATCTCTCCGGTCGCTTCCAGATCGGCGTAGTCGGGATTGTTGGCCTTCAGGATGTAGCGTCCGTCGCGGGTCTTGGTGACCACCCGCAGCAGATACTGGCTGTCACCGGTCACGTCCTGCCGCTCGACCGCCATGATTTTGCCTGTGATCGACCCGGCACTCGTGGAACTGACCAGCTCCAGCAGCAGATAGTCGCCGTCTCGGATTGGCGTCTTGCCGCCGTTCATCGAATTGCCCGACGCCCGCGCAATGAAATGCCGCGCCGGGTCCAGGTTGCCGTAGCCGGGGCCAAGAGTGCGATGCTCCTCCGCGTCGGCATAGCCGGTCTTGAAGTGCCCGCAGGCGATGGGGAGATTTGGGAAATAGGCAAGCTCCACCCGGTTCGGGCGGTTGCGATACAGCGGAATGATTTCGGCCGACGCTGCCGCTTTCGGCTGGCGGGCTTCGTAGGTGGCGAGACGGTAGTCGGCGATTTCCTGCACCAGACTGGCGAGTGTATCGGCGGTCTCGGCAGGGACGGCGAAGGCCGGTACGAAGCGGTCCTCCTCCAACCTGAAGAAGCGCGGCGCGGTGCCGTCCACGAAGCCGCCAATCCAGGCGTTGACCGGATTGCCGCGCCAGTAGCGCTGCCATTGCGACGACGCGCCGTCCTCTTCGCTGGTGGCGAAGTCGTCGGAGAGATCGCCGAGCAGAGGCCGCCGCCGCTGCAACACCTCCCAGGAGCGTTGTGCCAGGTCGGCAAGCCTTGGCGCAGTGCGCCAGCCGTCGAGTTCCTGGAACGCTTCGAGCAGCACCATCTTGAACGACTTCACCAGTCGGGTCTTCTCCAGCTCGGTCAGGAACGTGGCGTGTGCCCGTGCAGTCTCCGCCTCGTCGCCGGACAGGTCTCCCATTTCGGCGACCAGCGCGAACCAGTGACCGTATTGCTGCTGCATCCGTGGCATGTTGGCGCCGGAGCGGTAGAACTCCGTCAGCGTCGGCCGCCGGCCGAGCACCGCCTTCAGTGCCTCGTAGTCCGACCTGGTGCCATCGGAATCCAACACCTTGAGGAAGTCGATCAGCCGCAGATCGAAGTTGATGAAACAGCCCGGCGGCAGCTCCAGCCGCCCCTCCTCCACTCGGCGCGCGAAGGCGGCGAGCTGGCGATAGGTGTCGCCGGCCTGCGCCAACGCCTGCGGCTTGTGCAGGAAACTGTGATGGTTGCCGATGAAGTCGAGCACCACCAGCCGTTCCTTGCCCTCGGCCCGACGCAGGCCGCGGCCGAGCTGTTGCAGGAAGAGTATTTTCGACTCGGTCGGCCGCAGCATCAGCACGGTGTCGATCGCCGGCAGGTCGACGCCTTCATTGAACAGGTCGACCGAGAAGATCACCGCCAGCCGCCCCGCCGAAAGCTGGTCCAGCGCCTCGCTTCGCCCGAGCGTGGAGCCGGCATAGACCGCCTCGGCGCTCACCCCCTGCCGGCGGAACTGATCGGCCATGAACTCGGCGTGCCTGACCGAGACGCAGAACGCCAGCGTGCGCGTCTGCCGATGGTCCCGCCACTGCGCGAGGGCGTGCCGGGCACGTGCCAGCGTGGCGAGCTTGTTGGTCAACTGCTCCGGATCGAACCGTCCGCTGCGCCAGGGGATTTCGCGGTAATCCACCGTCTCGTCCCAGATGCCGTAATAGTGGAACGGCGCCAGCAACCCAGCGGTGACGCCTTCGAACAGGGTACGGGTGAAGACGAGATTGTCGTCGCACAGGGAGAGGATGTCCGACTGGTCGGTGCGATCCGGCGTCGCGGTCAGGCCGATGAGGAAATGCGGCGCGAAGTGAGCCAGCACGCGCCGGTAAGTCGGCGCGGCAGCGTGGTGGAATTCATCGACGACGATGTAGTCGAAATGCTGCGGCGGAAAGCGTTCGAGATGCCGGTTCCGCCCAAGCGTCTGCACTGAAGCGCACAGCACGTCGACTTCCCCGTCCCGCAGCTTGCCGGTGTAGAAGCCGACGCGGCTGTGCGGGCGGATGCGCAGGAACGTCGCCGCCGCCTGATGCAGGATTTCCTCCCGGTGCGCGATGAACAGCACGCGCCGTGCGGCGATCTGCTCGGCGTCGAAGGCGGCCAGCCACGTCTTGCCGAGGCCCGTGGCCAGCACGACCAGGCCGCGCCGGTAGCCCTGCGCACGGGTCGCCGCGAGAGCGTTGAGCGCGTCTGCCTGGATGGGGGAAGGCTCGGGCGGTGGGTCAAGCTCATTCGTTCCGGGGGCGATGGCGCGCGCCGGCGGTACGCGACGGCGCTCATAGGCTTCGATCCAGGCATCGGTGAGCAGGCAGGTCCGGCGATCATGGAACAGGTCCTCGAAGCGGGCACGCGCCTCCAGGAAGCCAGGGTCACCCGGATATTCGATGCGGTAATTCCACTCCAATCCATCGGTCAGCGCCATGCGGCTGATATTGCTGGAGCCGATGAACGCCGTGCCGCGCCATTCGCCTTGCTCGTCGATCCCGGCAAACAGGTAAGCCTTCAGGTGGAAGCTGCCGGTCCCAGCCTCGAAGACGCGAACATGCGCGCCCTTCTCTTGCAGAAGGAGCAGCAGGCGCAAGGCATCCGGGTCGGTGACATCGAGATAATCGCTGGTCAGCACGCGCAATCGCGCCGGCGGCCGCGTGCGCTGCTCATCGTGGCCGAGGGCTGCGTGGAGATCGTCGATCAGCAAGCGGAGCCCGGTGGTCTTGATGAAGGCAACCGCGAAGTCGATCTCGCCGGCCTGCGCCATGGCGGCGGAAAGCTGCGGCCGGAACGGGTTGGCCTGTTCGCCGGTGACCACTTTGTCGGCCGCAGCCGGATTGCGCCGGATGATGGCGTTGAGCCAGGCCTCCTGCCGATCCGGCCGCGCATCCTGGGTCGTCCAGCACGCGATGGCGGCAATATCCGGGAGAGCCTGGAGCCAGGTGCGCAGCCGTTCCTCGGTGGCATCGGTGAAATGGCGGCCGTCCTTGATCCTTTCGCCGTCGCCGAGCTTGAAACTGAGATAGAACGCTCCGGCCGGCTTCAGCGCCGCCCACAATCGCGCAAGGCAATCCGGAATCGCCACCTCGGGCAGGTGCAGCAGACTGGCGCAAGCCCAGATGCCGTCGAACATCGGCGGCCGGTGGAAGTCCTCGAAGCGCAGCACCGCGACGGCCTGGCCGATCAACGCGGACGCCCGCGCGGCGAGTTCAGTCGAGGCATCGAACGCCTGGACGCGATAGCCGCGGCCTATGAAGGCTTTCGCATCCCGTCCGGAGCCACACCCGGCATCCAGCACCAGGCCACCATGGGGAACCCAGGCAAGGAACCGGTCGTGCAGCGGCGTCATGTCGACGCCGACCGTGCCGGCGACAAACACATCTGCGTTCTGGTCGTAGTAGCGGAGAGTCTCGCCGGCAGCCGTTGACATGCCGCAATCTTATCAGTTTGCACGCATGTCGATAGCGTCCCGGATATGCGCTGTCTTCTCCTCCAGACCAGTACCTGTGTCCACCGGAGCAGGGCATGCCTGTTCACGTCCGAAGAAGGCGCACACTGGACCTGACCGCTGAAGCCGCCAAGACCGACCTGTCCTGGCGGCATCGGGCGATGTTCGTGCTTACCGAGGCGACATGGTATGTCGCTTCGGCCGCGCCAGGAGCCGCCTCACGATGGATCCGAGCTTGAAGGCCAGCTTTGCATCCACGGATCCCGGGCCTCGGAAACATTCGCCAGGAAACCAGGACGATGCATCAAGGAAATGCCGGGCGCTGGGTTCTTTACCGATCCGCCTCGTCCGTCGTCGTCGGCTCCTGCTCGGCGTGATGCGCCGTCTCAGCGCCATGACGATCAGAAGTTGGCATGCCGGTCGGCCTGTCGCCGTCCTTCTGCTGCAACGGAGCCGGCGGCTCGGCTCCGGTCACGCCGGAATTGGCCGGCGGATCACTGGCCGGGAAAGTATCTTCCAGGTTCTTGTCCTGGTCGCGATCCGAACGCTCGCGGGTCATGGCAATCCCTTTCATCCGGCGCGGATGCCGGTCGTGCCTGAACGCCACACGGCGGCCAGAGTTCACGCGCACACGACACCGCCGGTGAGGCCCGGACCTGCCAGGCTGGCCGCATGAGCGATCGCATCCGTCCCCGCATGCTGACTCCATCCTCCAACACCACGCCCGCGCCGGCCAGCACCGCCATGGTCGCCGGCCCGCAATTCCGTTCCGCAAGGATCGCCCGGTTGACCGCTCCCAACCGAGCGGGACATACCGGCGCGCAGAGTGCAGACGACTGTTTCCCGATAGCTTATGATCCGAGGGGTTCTCCGCCAAAGAACCGGGCAGCGTTGCCGCCAGTGGTGCAGAAGACAAGATGGCGTTGATTTTGCTTTGCCTTGTGCTGTCGTGGCTGGCTGTTCTGGCGCTGCTGTTCTCCGGCGGTGCCAGACCGTCAACAGCGCCGATGCGGCAGGCAGGCCCGGAGGGCAACGACAACGCCGATGATCACCGGCTGGTTTCCCGGCTGCGGAGCCATAGGCTGCTGATGGCGTACCTGTTCTGGAAGGCGGCCAGGCGCGGCAACAGGCCGCCGTGCCTTGCCGACGTCCAATGGCAGGGCGCACTGGATGATCCACACATGTTCACCGTCGCCGTCGAAAATCCGGACCTGCAGCCGCCCCGTTTTCGCTATACCCGGATCGGCTCCGCGCTCGAACAGCGGCTCGGCCGCGGGCTTGCCGGCCTGCCGACTGGCGCGCATCCAGGCAACGACTATGTCGGGTCGCTGGAAGGCGCCTATCGCAGATGTGCCCGGACTTTGACGCCCAGCTATGAATACGCGAACTACAATTTCGGCGACGGCGCTCCGATAACCTTCGAGCGCCTGATCCTGCCTCTCGCCGGCATGAACGGACGCATCACCCATTTGATCGGCGTCGTGCTGTTCAGCGAGCAGGAGAAAAGGCCCAATGGAAGCGAAGGCTCCTGATTTCCACGACCCCGCTCTCGCATCGATCGTCGAGACGCTGCCGCCCGCCGTCGTGGATGCGCTTCCGTATGGGGCCATCCGGCTGGACCGGGAAGGGCGGGTCACATTTTACAGCGAAACGGAGCGCCGGTTGTCCGGCTACGACCAGCCGACGGTCGCGCGGTCGTTCTTCACCGAGATTGCCCCGTGCATGGACAACGCCCAGTTCCGCGGGCGGATCGACAAGGCTCTGGCGGCGGGGACGCTCGACATCACCTTCAGCTTCGTCGGGGACTTCAACGATCCGGACAGGGAACTGGATGTGCGGGTGCAGTCTGCCGCGGGCGGAGGATGCTGGATCTTTCTGCGCCGGCTATAGCACCGCGACGGCTCCGCTCCCGCCGCAACCGCGGCATGCCCCGCCGCTCCGGTCACACGCCTGCGCCGCACCTGATTCGTGGGGACAGTGCGCGAGAACCGGATGGATCAGTGGATCGTCACGGACTCCGGGCGAGCGGTGCCGGCGCAAAACGCCGGTTGGCGGCAAATGACGTCGAGGACGTCCCGCAGCGACGCATAGATCCCGATCTCGGTTATTTCGTCCCAGTGCACCTGGTCCAGACGGAAGCCATAGCCTTCCCGGTTGACCACGAAGCTTGGGCCATTCAGATCCTCGCCCCCGTCCGGCAGCAGGATCAGGTTCGCCTCATCCGCGCAGAAACCCTGCAACTCCACGGTCCATCCAGGCGCGACCTCGGTCATCACCGACTGGAAAAAGGCCTGGTCCGCCATGCCGAGCGGCGGTGGCGGCACGGCGACGGCCGGTTCCTGGCTGGTCTGGTCGCTCGATCTCTTGTAATACATTGCAATCTCCGGATGTGCGCTGGAGTCGCGCCCAAGCCAAATCGAGAAGTGCATTCTTGTTGCACACGGAGCAAACAAAGAAAAGTATCTTTTGTCGATTTTCGGATCAAAAATGCGACCAGCCGCCCCATGACCCCTCACCGCCGCATCGACCGGGCCGCCACAGCCGATCGGCGGGCGAGGGTGAGAATGGCGTTGCGCGACAGGACGTCATCGGGCCAGCCCGTGCGCTTGCAGCCGCGTTCCGCCTCCGCTACCGCCGCCAGCGCAGCGGTCAGGTTCGCCGTGGACCACAGCCCCAACGAGCGGCCGAACGCTCCGACCTTCTGGTAGAACACCGGCGGACGGACGGCCTTCGTCGCGTCCGACGCGGTCAGGCCCTGCTCCTCCATCGCCAGCCGGGCCCGGTGCAGCTTCTGTAGATGCAGCAGCGCCGCGCGCAGCACCTGCACCGGCGCCGCGCCCTCCGCGACCGCCAGTTCCAGCGCCCGGTCGGTGGTGGCGACGTCGCCGGTGGTCGCGGCGAACAGCGCGTCGTCCAGCGACAGCCCCGCCAGGTCGCCCACGCAGGTCAGCGCGGCATCGAGATCGACGGTGTTGCCCGGTCCCACATACAGCGCCAGCTTCTCCAGTTCCGCCCGGGTCGAGACCCGGTCGGCGCCAAGCTGCTGCGACAGCCAGGACAGCGCATCGGGCGTGACGCCGGCGCCGGCCGCCTTCAGCGTCGCGCGGATGGTTTCCTCCAGCGCGCGGCCTTCCTCGGGATAGCAGCCGATGCTCGCCCCGTCCGGCGCGGCCTCGAGCAGGCTGCGCAGCTTGGAGCGCGTCGGCAACGCGCCGGCTTCCAGCACCACCAGCGCCGGAGCACTGCCCTTCAGCAGCAGGGCGACCGGATCAGCCGCGGCGTCGGAGGCATCGCGCACCCGCACCACGCGCCGCCCGCCCATCAGCGACAGGCCCGCCGCTTCATCCGGCAGGCGGCGGATATCCTCGCGCGCCAGTTCCGTGACCCGGAACGGATCGTCCAGCGATCCGGCGATGGCCCGCACCAGGGCCTCGGCCCGCTCCCGGATCATGCCGGCGTCGTCGCCGTGCAGCAGGACCACCCGGCAGGTCCCCGGATCGCGCAGGAACGCCTGGAGCCGCGCGGGCGGCAGCTTCATCCCGCCTTGGCCGCCTGCTGCGCGGCCTGCCGGCGGAACCAGATGCCAAGCTGCATCGCGATCTGATCGGCGATGTTCTCGGCAATCCGCTTCTGCACCGATTCCGTTTCCAGGTCCGCGGCGAAATACTGCGCATCGATGATGTTGAAGCCGTCGATCGAGCGCGCCGATCCCGACGCCAGCCTGGTGCGCGCGGCATCGTGGGCGAACAACGTCCAGGTCGCGTTCCCGGTCAGCCGTACCCGGGTGGCGATGGTGTCGGACAGGATGCCGATGCCTTCGCCGCCGATGCCGAAGCTGACCCGTAGGTCGTAGCGGGGAGGGATTCCCGAGTCGCTGCCGAAGCGCTCCTGCAACGCCTGCCGCAGTTCCTGGCCGGGGCGCTCCGGGATGTTGCTGACGAAAACGGTTTGCAATCCACGTGCGGCCGCGCCGGTCTTACCCGAGGCCGTCGGCATGTAGACCGGCTGGAAGCCGCAGCCACCCAGGGCGGCAACGGCACCAAGGCAAAACCAGCGGCGACCAGGCATGGCGGTTACCATAGCGGTTACCCTGCGAGTACGTAGTTGACGATGCGGTTCGGCACGTGCACGCGCTTGACGATGCGCTTGCCCTCCAGCGCCTTGGCGACGTTGGCGTCGGCCTCGGCCGCGGCGAACACCACCTCGGCGGCCGCGTTCGGCGCGACCTCGACGGTGCCGCGCAGCTTGCCCATCACCTGCACCGCGATGGTGACGCTTTCCGCCACCAGCAGCGCCGGATCGGCCTCCGGCCAGGGCAGTTGCGCGACCAGCTTGTCGGCCACCGGATACAGGCGGGCGTACACGTCCTCGGCCAAATGCGGCATCATCGGGCTGCCGAGGCGGGCCAGCATTTCCACCGCCTCGCGCCGCGCCCAGTTCAGCCCGGGTTCGGCCGCGGCACGTTCGGCCTCGGTGATTGCGTTGGCCAGTTCGTACAGCCGGGCGACGGCGACGTTGAACGCGAAGCTGTCCAGCGCCTCGGTCACCGCGGCGATGCAGCGGTGGGTGGCGCGGCGGAGCGTGCGGCCGGCGGCGCCGAAGCTGTCGGGGCGGGTTTCGGCGGGCAGGCCGTCGAGCGCCTCGGCCAGGCGGAACACGCGCTGGGTGAAGCGGAATGCGCCGGCGGCGCCGGACTCGGTCCACTCCATGTCCCGCTCGGGCGGGTTGTCGGACAGGATGAACCAGCGGGCGGTGTCGGCGCCGTAGCGGGCGATGATGGCGCCGGGGTCGATGGTGTTGCGCTTCGACTTGCTCATCGCCTCGACGCGGCCGACGACGACGGGCTGGTCGGTGCCGCGGCGGACCGCGGTGCCGTCCGGGCGCTTCTCCACCTCGTCGGGGTAGAGCCAGTGGCCGTCCTCGGTCCTGTAGGATTCGTGGTTCACCATGCCCTGGGTGAACAGGCCGGCGAACGGCTCCTCGACCGAGACGTGCCCGGTGTCCTTCATCGCGCGGGTGAAGAAGCGCGAATACAGCAGGTGCAGGATGGCGTGCTCGATGCCGCCGATGTACTGGTCCACCGGCATCCAGTGGTCCACGGCGTCCCGGACCAGCGGCACGCCGGCGTGCGGGCTGCAGTAGCGGGCGAAATACCAGGAGCTGTCGACGAACGTGTCGAAGGTGTCGGTTTCCCGCCGCGCCGGCTTGCCGCATGTCGGGCAATCGACGTGCTTCCAGGTCGGGTGGTGGTCCAGCGGGTTGCCGGGCTTGTCGAAGGTGACGTCGTCGGGCAGGCGGACCGGCAACTGGTCGTCCGGCACCGGGACCACGCCGCAGGACTTGCAGTGGATGACCGGGATCGGGCAGCCCCAGTAGCGCTGGCGCGAGACGCCCCAGTCGCGCAGGCGCCAGTTGGTCACGCCCTGGCCGATGCCGAGCTGTTCCAGCTTCCCGATCGCGGCGCGCTTGGCGGCATCGACGTCCAGGCCGTTCATAAAGCCGGAGTTGATGATCGTCCCCGGGCCGACATAGGCCTCTTTGCCCAGGGTGAAACTGGCCGCATCGGCGCCGGGCGGCAGCACCACCGGGGTGACGGACAGGCCGTACTTGCGGGCGAAGTCCATGTCGCGCTGGTCATGGCCCGGGCAGCCGAAGATGGCGCCGGTGCCGTATTCCATCAGCACGAAGTTGGCGATCCACACCGGATAGGTGGCGCCCTCGATGAACGGATGCTTCACCCGCAGGCCGGTGTCGAAGCCGAGCTTTTCCCCGGTCTCGATGACCGCTTCCGAGGTGCCGCGGCGGCGGCAATCGGCGACGAACGCCTCGGCATCCGGGTTCCGGCTGGCAACGGCGGCGGCGAGCGGGTGTTCCGGGGCGATAGCCAGGAACGACATGCCGTAGAGCGTGTCGGGACGGGTGGTGTAGACCTCCACCGTCTCCTGGCTGTCGGCCAGGCTGAAGGTCAGGCGGGCGCCCTCGCTGCGGCCGATCCAGTTGGCCTGCATCAGGCGGACGCGCTCGGGCCAGCGGTCGAGACTGTCCAGCGCCTCCAGCAGGTCCGGCGCATATTTGGTGATGCTGAGGAACCACTGGCTGAGCAGCTTTTTCTCCACCAGGGCGCCGGAGCGCCAGCCGCGGCCGTCGATCACCTGTTCGTTCGCCAGCACGGTGCCGTCGATCGGGTCCCAGTTGACCCAGCTTTCCTTGCGTTCGACCAGGCCGGCCTTGAGGAAGTCCAGGAACAGCTTCTGCTGGTGGCGGTAGTATTCCGGCTGGCAGGTGGCGAATTCGCGCTCCCATTCCAGCGACAGGCCCATGCGCTTGAGCTCGGCGCGCATGTTGGCGATGTTCTCATAGGTCCATTTGGCCGGATGGACGCCGCGCTCGCGGGCGGCGTTCTCGGCGGGCAGGCCGAACGCGTCCCAGCCCATGGGGTGCATCACCGAGAAGCCGCGGGCGCGCTTGTAGCGGGCGACGACATCCCCCAGCGTGTAATTGCGCACGTGCCCCATGTGGATCTTGCCGGAGGGGTAGGGGAACATCTCAAGCACATAGTATTTCGGCTTGCCGTCGGCGGGGACATCGGCGACGCGGAAGCAGCCGCGTTCGTCCCAGGCGGCCTGCCAGCGCGGTTCGGCTGCGGCGAAATCGTAGCGCGGGCCGGAGTCCGGGGCTGCAGGCTCCTGCCGTGGGGCGGCTGTACTCGTATCGTTCATAGGCGGATGTATCGTTCGCCGCGGTGCCTGTTGCAAGTGGATATAGGCCGACGAGCCGCAAAGCGGGTCGGCGTGGCACCGCTGCGATCAGGCGCGCGGAAGCCCGGCCATGGACCGATCAGCGGACCTGCCGTTCCGCCCGGTGCCGCCGGCCGGAGCAATTGCGCAGCCGCCCGAGGACCACGCGGTGCCGCCATCGGCGTGACCTATGGCGGCCGGGAGGCACCGGCACCGCCGATCGGCGGGCGCTTCGGAAGTCTTCCTGGCGTCATCCGGGCCGGGCCACATCGGCGTTGAAACGGCGGCACAGGCGGCGCCACTGCGCTGTCGTCATGGCGGTCACCATGACGCCATGGCAACGGCCGCCGTTCCCTTGAAGCCTGTGCGGCCCGGGCCGCCCATCCGTGTCCCAGTGCAGTTCGGGCCGTGCCGGCTGCCATCAACGCCCGGACCGTTCACAAAACCAATCGTTCGCCGGATGGCACTTGGCAGTCGTTCTCGCCGCATATAGATTGGCGTCGTCATGAAGAGGCATCCGGGTGATCCGGACGCCGCCAACCTGCCGACCCGGGCAAGGTGGCATCCATTTGGACATGCGGCAGGGAACAGGCGTTTCCGAGCAACGAACCGGGAAGGGTGGTCGCCCTTCCAACCGTAGGAAAGGCACACCGTGGTGACCTACTCGAATATCCGCACGCGGGCTCTGCGAGAGATGCTGGCGCAAACGTCGTTCGCCGACGCGGCGGCGCGTGATCGGATCGACGAACTGATGCGGCTTGAAGAGTGGTTGCACAAGCAACCTCATGGCATGGCAGCGAACGTCAGCCTGTTCCACATGCGGCGGCGCCATCCGGTGGAGACGGTCCGCTTTCTGTCCGAACTTCGCAATGGCATCTACATGGAGGAGCAGGCGGCCAAAGCCCATGCAGAGGCCGCGCAACAGGCGCGTGATGAGGCACATCGTCTTCTGCTCCAGGTGAATGACGCGCGGCGCGCGGAAGAGCTCGCGAGGGTGCGGGATGCCTG
This sequence comes from Rhodopila globiformis, assembly GCF_002937115.1. Taxonomy (GTDB): domain Bacteria; phylum Pseudomonadota; class Alphaproteobacteria; order Acetobacterales; family Acetobacteraceae; genus Rhodopila; species Rhodopila globiformis. The sequence goes on from NZ_NHRY01000239.1 coordinate 52,449, forward strand.
GCTTGCCGCGGGCGGCCGGCCGTAAGGGGCGGTCCGGGATGGTGCGTCCGCGGCAGGGACAGCGTGGTCGACGGCGCATTTCCGTTCGCACAGAGAAGAAGCCGAGGGTCATGGAGGGCCACAGGGGGCAGGGGACGCCGTGCGGGCCGGTGCGGATGGTGGCGTCGTGGCAGGCGGCTTCACCGGTCCGGCGGGGGGGGCGAGGGCCAGCGTCGCATCGTCCGGCCGTGCCGCTTGCCGTGCGCTCCGCGCGCAGCGCCATAGTGGCGGCCGACGAGGAGTCCGCCCTCATTCCGTCAGCTCTTGCGACGAGCGGCAGTCTTGTCCCGAGTGGGTCAAGGCAGCGGCAGAGTCTGGATTGGCGACCGATTTTCAACACGGAGAACGACGGAGGATCACCGAGGGCCGCGAAGGGTGTGAAAGAGTCAGCCAATCACGAACGGTATGGCCGAGTGAGCCAATGATGCGGCGCAGGCCGTACGTCAGGTGCAAGGCATAAATCGCTTCGGGCACGCCCGCCGACGCTGCGAAACGCTTTGATCGCCAACCCAGGGGTGCGGTGGGCCGATTCCCGGGTCGCCAGCAAGGTCGGGTCTCCGTGGCACTTCGTGGTCCTCCGCGTTCTCCGTGTTGAAAATCAAGTAAGAATGCGCAGGTACGAACGGTTCCGGGGAGGCACTGCCGCCGCCCACCACGGCTTCAGCCCCAGTCTCCATCCCATGCCGATGATGGCCAGGGCCAAAGGCGAAGCGCCTTCTGCCCCATCCAACGGGGGCGGCATTTCCGGCGCGCTGTAATACGGTTCCCGGGAAGCATTGTCGGTTTCGTCGCTCTTCAGGCCAACGCAGGCCGCGCCAACTATCGCGGGAAGACGGCGAGAGTTTCCCAGGTGCCGTATGATACCAACCCGCATAAGAAATCACCCATCCGCGGCCACCAAGCACTCTTCATCCGGGGTCGGAAGGCAACGTCGGTGAGTAATTCTTTATGCGGGTTGGTATGAGAGGCTGTCACCCGGCCGTACGGCGGCGGGTGCCTCGGTATCTTGGCGGCTTGGCGTCTTGGCGTTGACAGGAACCGCGCAGCCGCTCCCGGCGGTGATGGGTGCGCAACACCGGAGGCCGGTGGGGTTGATTCCACCGCTAAAGCGCCAAGACGCCAGGTTCATGGCCATCAGGCCGCCGCCTGCCGCGATCGATGGCATGATACCGTTCCCGGGAAACATCGTCGGTTTCGTCACTCTTCAGGCCAACGCTTCAGGCCAGCGCAGGCCGCGCCAACTGTCGCGGGAAGACGCCAGAGTTTCCTGGGTGCCCTATAACAGGCACTTCTCAGTGGCCCTCCACGGCCCTCAGCTTTCCTCTGTGGTTACATGTCAGGACGATCCACCCGCACGCCCGCCGTCAATGACCCTCAATCAGCTGAAACGCAGGCACAGCCCGTCCACACCGCCGACGCTCAAACCATCGGCCGCCTCTGAATGAAGGGCCACAATCAAACAGGCCATCACCAGTCAAACAGGCTCTCAACCACGCCCCCCAGGCCATACCGCACTGACATCGAACTCAATCAACTCCACCTTCGAGTTACGCTTGCGCATCGGCCGGCAGGCGATCGAGCGGAAGCCGATCCGCTCCAGCATGGCGGCATACAGCCGCTCCACCGGAAGCAGGACGCGATAGAACGTCGAATTCCCAACGATGTAATGGATCTCCGCGTCACGCGACAGCATTGTCGTGACGTTCTGCAAATGAACCCACATGTCGCCGAAATACTTCGCGATATAGTTGGCAAGGATACCGCCATTCCGGTTGCCGGCATCGGCGACAAGATCGAGGACCCGGCCGAGTTCCGCGTGCTCGAACGCCTCCGCCGGACGCTTCCAGGCCGCCAGGCGGCTCGTCGCCGTGCCCCAGGTGCCGCCAATGGCGCTCCAGTCCAGCGCGCCGGCATCGTGCCCGTTGGCGAGGAAGCCGAGCCAGTACATGTACGGCCGAAGCTCCCGGATGTACGACATGCGGTTGACATAGGGTGGCGAGGTGACGACGCGGTCGAACAGGCCGTCATACGGCAGCGGCGCGCGGGCATCGGCCAGGATGACCTCGGCCGCGCCGGGCGGGTTTTCGCCGGCGCCGTGCAGGACCAGCGCGACGGCCTCGGCAAACACCTGCCCCCGATCGCGGCCCGGCGCGGACGCCGCGGGCGGGCTGAACGACATCGACTGGTGATTGAACGCGGCATTCGACAGCGCGATCAGGGTGCGGCAGAACGCGACCAGCAGCAGAGTCCGCGGCTGGGACTGCGGCTCCGTGACGTGATCGATCGCGGCCTTCAGCAGCTGCAGGAAATCGAGTTCCTGCGGATTCCACCAGCGCTCGATACGGTGGATCGGCGGCGCCGGCACCGGCGGCAGCGCATCGCGGGCGACGAGCCGCAGGGCCCGGCCGCAGGCGTCGCGCGTGGCGGCTATCGTTGCGCCAGTATATCGGTCTGTCTTCGCCCGGCCGAACCACACCAGGAACGGATTGATATCGGTGGTAACGGCCTGGTGCCCGTGGCAGGCGGCGCTCAGCGCCGTGGTGGCCGTGCCGCAGAACGGGTCGAGGATCCGCATGGGATGGTCGCACCGGGCGATCAGTTCCTCGACGATCCTGACCGAGTAGGCCGGCGTAAGGCGCAGCCAACCGTGGCGGCCGCTCTGCGCGTTGAATTTGTGCGTATAGTCGGCCCTCTGGCGCAGGGTGGCTCTGACGGTCACGACTGGGCGGCTCCGGGGCGAGCGGGCATGGCCGAGGCCACGGGAAGACGCATCCGATCTGCCGGCCGGGATGGTAGCGGCGGGCGGATTTGAACCACCGACCAAGGGATTATGATTCCCCTGCTCTACCGCTGAGCTACGCCGCCATCCAACGGGAGGACGGCGAAATACGCGCCTGATCGCCCGGCGTCAACCGTCTCGTGCCAACGTCTGAACCCCCAGCAGCCGCACCAGGGTGCCGTCGTCCGCCTGGCCGGTAACCGCTTCCGGCCGCCAGTGCCGCTGGAATGCCCGCAGCACGCTGGACAGGGCGGGATCGAGCGCCCCCTCCGGTGCCACCTTGTAGCCGATGTCCGCCAGGGCGGCGCGCACCGGACGCAGCGTCACGGCGTCGCGAATCGCGCCGGTGGTGCCCAGGTCGATCGCGTCCGCGGGCCACAGGCCGACGCCGTTCTCGGCCAGCGCGCGCCAGTCGAACCGCTCGCCGGGATCCTGCTTGCGATCGGGGGCGACATCGCTGTGGCCGACGACGTTGCGCTGCGGGATGGCATGGCGCGCCAGGATCGACAGGCACAGGTCGCACACCGCGGCCAGCTGCAGCACCGGAAAGTCCCGGTAGCCGAACTCATGCCCGGGGTTGACGATCTCGATGCCGATGGAGCGGCCGTTCAGCGCGCTGCTGCCGCGCCAGTGGGAGACACCGGCGTGCCAGGCGCGGCGCTGTTCGGGCACCAGGCGCAGGATGGTGCCGTCCTCGTCCACCACGTAGTGCGCCGAGACCTGCGCCTGCGGGTCGCGCAGGCGGTCGATCGCCGCCCGGGCGGTCTCCATGCCGGTGTAGTGCAGGATCAGCATGTCGACCGGCTCGGCCCGCTCGTCGTGGTTCGGGCTCGGCAGGTCGACCATCGGTAGGCCGGTGGCCAGCAGGGCAGGCCGCACGGCCCGCAGCGGTGGAACCGCCCGCAACCGGGGCGGCGTGCGGGTCACAGCCCGCGTTCCCGCTTGATGCGGTCCCACGCGGCGTTGATGCGCGCCACCTTCTCACTGGCGCGGGCGATGAAATCCGGCGGTACGCCGCGGGAGACGAGCGTATCGGGATGATTCTCCCGCATCAGGCGCTTCCAGGCCGCGCGCAGCTGCTCCCCGGTGGCGGAGCGGGACACGCCGAGCTCCAGGTACGGGTCGTTCTCCTCGACCGGGACGGAGCGCTGCTGCTGCGCCCGCTCGCCGCCGGCGCGTTCCCATGCCCGCTGGTCCAGGCCGAAGCGGCGGTGCACGCGGCGCAGGTACTCCTGCTCCCGCATGTTCAGCGGGCCGTCGGCGCGGGCGATGGCGAACAGCGAGCTCAGCACCTGCTCCAGCATCACGTGGTTGTCGTTGAAGGCCTCGCCGAGCTGGGCGGCGAACGGCTCAAACGATTCAGGGCTGTCGCGGGCCTGGTCGAACAGCCGGCCGATGCCGCGCGCCGAGGCGGGCGGGATGCGGAAATGCCGTTTGAACGCGTCGATTTCCAGCCGCGTCACCGGCCCGTCGACCTTGCACAGCTTGGCGGCCAGCACGGTGACGGTGATGGCGAAGACCTCATCCCGCCGTCCCAGCATGCCGGCGAAGCGCGCCGGATTGAGCGTCGACGTGAAGTCGAACGAGCGGCGGGCGCCCGTGGACACCGAGCCGGTGTCGGCCGCATGCCCGAGTGCGGCGCCGATGACCGCGCCATACGGACCGCCGACAAAAAAACCCGCGGTGCCGCCGATGATCTTACCCCAGAAACTCATCCGCTGCCGTTACCATGCCGGACCCTGCCGGAGCAAAGCACGAACGGTGGAAAAGCGACAGGGTTTCAGTGCCGCAGCAGCGCCGGGTCCTGCAACCGCGTGTCCTGGCCGCGCACCGGATCGGCGATCGCCGCCTCCAGGCTCTGCGCGCCTTTCCATTCGTGCGCCGGGCGGGCCTGCTCGCCGGGGACGATCTGGTCGATTCCCCAGTAGATTTCCAGCCGGTGGCCGTCGGGGTCGCGGAACTCCACCGCGATCTGCACGCCGGCGCGGCGGCGGCCGTCGAAGTCGATTGGCACGGCGTGGGCGCGCAGGTGCGCCCGGGCGCGGACCACGTCGTCCAGAGTCGGGACCTCGAACGCCATGTGGTGCATGCCGCCGCCGGCGGGATTGGCCTCGGTCGCCTGGAACAGGGCGATGCCGTGGTGGTCGTTGTTGCAGCGCAGGAACACGGCGCCGCCGGGCATCATGTCCTGATTGTAGATGTCGGAAACCTGGAAGCCGAGGATGTCAGTGTAGAAGCGCATCGAACGTTCGATGTCGCGGACATACAGGGCGACATGGCCGATCTTTCCGATCTGAAAAGGAACTCCTGTGGCTGTCATGGTGATTTTCCTCCCGTTGCGCCCTTATATCATGGGTTCTAGCCTACGGTTGGCAGTGACGGAGGGGTGATGATGGACGCCATGACGCAACGCCGGGTCAATGCCGGGGAGCGGGAGCGGCTGCGCATCCGGGACGGCGCCTTCACCGGGCCGACCGCCGGGCTGGCGCCGGGGCATGTGCAGGCGAACCTGGCGATCCTGCCGCGGGCGCTGGCGCACGACTTCCTGCGCTTCGCCCAGGCCAATCCGAAGCCGTGCCCGGTGCTGGCGGTGTCGGAGCCGGGCGATCCGCGGCTGCCGACCCTGGGCGCGGACCTGGATATCCGCACCGACGTGCCGCGCTACCGCGTGTGGCGCAACGGCGAGTTGGTGGCGGAGCCGACGGATCTGCGCGACGTTTGGCGCGATGACCTGGTGACCTTCGCCATCGGCTGCTCGTTTTCCTTTGAAGAGGCACTGATCGACGACGGCATCGAGATCCGCCACATCACCGTCGGCTCCAACGTGCCGATGTACCGGACCAATATTCCCTGCGTGCCGGCGGGCGTGTTCAGCGGGCCGCTGGTGGTGTCGATGCGGCCGATGAAGCCGGCGGATGCGATCCGAGCGGTGCAGATTACGTCACGGTTCCCGTCGGTGCACGGCGCGCCGGTGCACCTGGGGTTCCCGGCCTCAATCGGCATTGCCGACATCGGCAAGCCCGATTACGGCGATCCGGTGCCTATCGGGCCGGAGGAGATGCCGGTGTTCTGGGCGTGTGGGGTGACGCCGCAAGCGGTGGTGGCGCAGGTGCGACCGGAATTCTGCATCACCCACGCGCCCGGCAGCATGCTGGTCACCGACCTGCGGAATACCACGCTGTCGGCGCTTTAGGCGCATTGGGCGGCACCCCGTGCGTATCAGGACAGGCCGGCTGGCGGAGCAAGGTCGTATTATCCCCATCGTCATGGCCGGGCGTGCCCCCAAGGCTAACAGGATAATGGGGCAGGCGGAGCGAGGTCGTCCCTCTATCGTCATGGCCGGGCGTGTCCCTACGCAATGCACACATCCTGGAAACGAGTCGGAAATGACCGTAAAATCAAGTGCTTGCCTGGGCGCCAAGAGCGTTCCCCCATCGTCATGGCCCGGCTTGTCCGGGCCACCTATTCCAGCACTTGTGCCGCGACAGGTGGCCCGGACAAGCCGGGCCATGACGAAAGGGAAACGCAGCGGCGGACCGTTTCCGAGATGTGTGCATCCCGTAGGGCGTGTCCCGGCCATCCGCGCTTCGGCGGCGGGGGGTGGATGGCCGGGACACGCCTGGCCATGACGGAGAGAGAACGGTCGCGGCCGCTGGATCCTTTTCCGGGCTCGCCTCATGCGCATGGGCCGGCATCCGGCACGCGGACGCGGATCGACCGGATCGAGGCGGTGATCCACCGCGATGTCGGCCGCGGCATGGCGCCCGTGTTCCAGGCGGCACGCGGCGGACTGTGGCGGGCGGCCCGCGCGCTGGCGGCGGCGGAGGCGCCGCGCATCGGCCTGATCACCGGGTTCTTCGTCCCCGGCGGCGACCCGCCCGCGGCCGAGACGGATGGTCCGGCCGGCGCCGCGCTGCTGGTCCGCGGCTTCGCCGGCGCCGGGGTGCGCTGCCGCCTGGCCACGGATGCGGCGTGCGAGTCCGCCTGCCGCGTGGCGCTGGACCAGGCGGGCGCCGAGGCGACGCCGATTGACGCGGTGGCGCCGGAGGAACCGGTGGACGCGGTGATCGAGCGCTGGCGGCAGGACGGCATCGACTGGGTGATCGCCATCGAGCGCTGCGGGCCGGGCGCCGACGGCCGGCCGCGGAACATGCGCGGTACCGACATCTCTGCCCATACCGCGCCACTGGACCGCCTGTTCAGCGCCGCTCTCTGGCAGACGATTGCCATCGGCGACGGCGGCAACGAGCTTGGCATGGGCAGCGTGCCGCGGCCGGTGATCGCGGACAACGTGCCGGTGGGGGAGGCCATCGGCTGCGTCGTGCCGGCGGATCATTTGATCGCGGCGGGGGTGTCGCACTGGGGCGCCTACGCCGTGCTGGCGGCGCTGGCGCTGCTGCGGCCGGACTGGGCGGCGGCGATGCTCGCGGGCCTGGACCCGGACCTGGACAGCGCGGTGATCGACGCGATGGTGCGGGACGGGCCGGTGGTCGATGGCGTGACGCTGCGGCGGGAGCAGACGATCGATGCGATGGACATGGCGGTGCATCGGGAGGTCATGGCGGCGGTGCGCAGCGTGTGCGTCTCGCCGAACAATCGCTGAGGGAAAGAACATCGCGTGGGAAAACGATTGCTGATATGGCTGGCCGGCATCACCGCGCTGCTCGTCGGCGTCGGCGTCGGCGTCGGCGTCGGCGTCGCCGCGCCGCGGCACCCGGCATCCACCGCCGATCGGCAGGGTGCCGTGTGCAGGCCGGGCCAGACGGACGATACGCTGCGACCACTGCCGCCGGCGCTGGTGCTGCGGGCGCGGGCGGTGTTCGGGCTGGCCATGCCGGATGACCTCATCCGGAGAGCCACGGTGTATCGCTGCCTGGACGGTCGGACGCTGCTGTGCACCGCGGGCGCCAACCTGGTCTGCGGCAAGGCCAATACGCGGCGGGATCTGCCGGGCGTGGCAGCGTGGTGTCGCGACCACCGTGATGTGGACAGCGTGCCGATGTTCGTCACCGGCCACGATACTGCCTATCGCTGGCGGTGCGCGGACGGCGCGCCGTTGATCGTGGCGACCGAAGCGGTGGATGCGCGCGGTTTTCTGTCACGCAACTGGAAGGATGGGGACGGACGGCCTGATTGACCAAGCGCGTGCCCGGCCCGCGGGGCGGGAATGGTCCGGAGGCTCTGCCGGGCGGATGGCCAGCAAGTGGCCTCACATCGTGTCTGCAAACGGCTGAAATTCTGGTTTCGAGTTTCCGTCTCGACGTCGTGAGGGGACGAGGCTTGGCAGGCTTCCGTATACAAGCGGCGTAAGACGTAATCTTATTATGGTTTTCTTTCAAAAGCCAGGTTAAGATAGCCTTCAATGCTCCCTTGTGGAGGTTTGCTTGAAGCGGGCTGATCTATCCCCCGCGGTGCAGCAATTGCTCCGACGACTACCGGAGCCCTATGCCAACCAGACGGTGCGACGCCGGCGCCGCCCCCGTTGGAGCCACCTTCCATCCTCGCCGTGGCAGATCGTCATGCGAGCGCCATGGCGGCGCTGGTCCGGATCGAGACCATTGTCGCCGAAATGCGTGATCCCTGGCTCGTCAGCCGCGTGCTGCCCAGGCGGGAAGCGGTCAGCAGCGCCGCGATCGAGGGCACCAACACCATGCTTGACGAACTCCTTGCGGTCGAGGAAGGGGCGGAGGGGGACGACGACGAACGCCGCCAGGCTGCCGTGCAGGTGAGGAACTATGCCCTCGGCCTTGAGGCGCTTCTGCCGGAAGCAAAGCGGCAGGGGCCGGTTGTCTTCACCCTTGACCTCATCCGCGCCCTGCACCGCGTCGTCATGGGAGGCGACAGCACGTACCAGGATTCCCCGGGGGTTGTTTCGAAGTCGTGTGGTCTCGATCGGCGGCGGGGGGAATATTGCCTATTCCACCTACGATCCCGCGCCGCCTGTGGACGTCGCGGCCTGCCTCCAGGACACGATCGCCTACATGCGTGGCGATGGATACGAGGCTGTTCATTCGAGCATTCTCATGCGCATGGCCGTGGCGCATGCACATTTCGAAGCCGCGCACCCCTTCAGGGACGGCAATGGCCGCGCGGGGCGCCTGCTGCTGCTGCTGCTGATGATGGCCGCGGAGGGGCATGTCCCGCTCTATCTTTCCCCATATATCAAGGCGAACAAGACCGCCTGCCATGCAGCCCTGAAGGCTGCGCAGCAGAGGCTTGACTGGCAGACGATGACGGGCTTCTTCGCGGATGCCCTCGTCGGCACGGTCGATGAGCTTCCGGCAAGCCGCCGCGCGCTCCAGGAACTGGGGGAAAGCTGGTCGGCGCGCCGCCGGTTCCGGGCCGGTTCGGCGTCGCTTCGTGCGCTGCCCCTGCTGCTGGACTACCCGGTGATCACGATCGGCCGCTTGGCGTCGGAACTTTCAGTCAGCTGGGCGCAGGCCTCGGCGGCGGTCGCGCAACTCGTCGCTGCAGGCATCTTACGGGAACGCACCGGCTACCGCCGGAACAGGCTGTTCGCGGCGAGCGAGGTTCTGGCGCTGATCAACCGCCCGTTCAGCGTGGAACCCATTGTCGGGGACGACGATGGCGGCGCGGGCTCCAGGGGCGGGGTATCGGGGAGCCAGGGCTGACGCGGCGGAACACGCGGCCGTGTCGGCGTATGGCGTCGGCCATAGCAGGATCAGGCCGAGGTGCGCATCGCGCGGCAATCATTGCTGCGCCTCTGGATCGATCTTCTGTAGTTTCGTCAGGTCGAGAGCCAGCGTCGGGGTGCCCACGGGTAGCCGGGTAAATCCGTGATAAAGATAGTAAGCTTCGGCTGCCGCCGACAGGGCGTGGACAATCACCAGCCGCGCAGCGACCTGACTGGACGCGAGAGCCGATCGGCGTATGACCTCGGCGAGGAGCGCCTGGCCCAGTCCTTTGCCTTGCCACGCCCTGTCAATCGCAAGTCTCCCGAACACGACGGCCGGAATCTGCCGCGGCATATTCCGCCGCACCGGGGCCGTGACCTCCGCCGCGAGGATTTGTCCCATGCTCAGAGCGAAGTAACCGGCGACCCGGTGCGAGCCGGCCTGGCAGACGACATAGGTGCGACTGGCGCCCAGTTGCATGTTTTCCCAGGTGCGCTGCCGCAGCCAGTCGTCGAGAACCGGTTCGCCGGACTCGAACTGCGACCGGTCGTGGGCTTCCGTCAACAGAACGGGCGGCGCGAAGGCTGGCGCCGGTTCAGCCACGTTGCCAGGGTAATGACGCGCCAAGAAGGCGTTTCATGCTGGCTTCCTCGGCCGGCGTTGCCTCGGCGTCCATCCAGTCCATGATCTTGCGGAAGGCTTCGGCGTTGGCATGGATCGTGGTCTGGTCGAGCAGGATGTTCCTGGCTTCCTTGAGAGCCAATGACAGCATGAACTGCGACCTGTTGGCACCAACCAGTTCCGCTGCCTGATCGGCCAGGGTTCGGTCCTGTGCGCGAGCACGCAGGTGGAGGTTCACTTCGGCGGTCGCGAGAGGATTGTTCATCCGCAAAGCTTGTTGGTTTGTGTGGACATTGCCAACATAAATGAGCGGCTGCTGGGATACGCCCTCGTATGATCCTCCCTGCTTGGCGAGCTGAGGCGGAGGGATTGTACCGTCAGAACCAGCGAAAGGTGACCGGCGGCAAGCGGGTCGTTTGTTCGAACTTGTGACGACGACCGGGTTGTGCATGTGTTGGCACCCAAAGGATCAGCACTCACCCACTACGGCATTGCCGTTGACACTACTGCGGCGCTGCCGTATTTAAGATTCGGTGGAAACACCCCGGCGGGTGTGGGACCTGGCGGATATTGAGAGGAAAAAATATGCATTTACAACCTGACTACCGACCAGGGACAGGTCCATGCACTCTATCGTTGAAACGCCTGACTATCTCCATGACTGTAAAGCCGCTGGGATAACCGAGACGGAGCGGGCGGAAATCGTCTTGTCTCTGGCGGCTAATCCGCTGGCCGGAGTGCTGATTCCGGGAACTGACGGCGCGCGCAAGGTGCGGTTTGCTGGCCGTGGCAAAGGTAAGAGCGGCGGATATCGGGTCATAACCTATTATGGCGGCGATGATATTCCTTTGTTTCTGCTGAACGTATTCGCCAAGGGCGACAAGATCAATTTGACGAAGGCCGAGCGCAATCAGCTTCGCGAGATGCTGGCGGGGTTGGCCGACGATTATCGACAAGGAGGGCGACGGCATGTCGGAAGCGGGTAGTCGAATTCTTCGGAGCGTCGAGCGCGCAAGGGCCTACGCTCGCGGCGAGGCGACCGATGGATTTGTTGCTCATGTGCCTGCCGGTGTGGACGTCAAGTCAATCCGCACCAAGCTGGGCTTGAGCCAGGATAGCTTTGCGCTACGGTTCGGCTTCAGCCCGGCAGCGGTGCGGGATTGGGAGCAGCACCGCCGCCAGCCTGAGCAAGCGGCTCGGGTGCTGTTGCTGGTCATCGACCGCCATCCCGAGGTTGTCCACGAGACGCTGGAAGCGGCGCTGCGCGATGCCGGCACTTCTGTCAGTCCATAGGACCAGCCGCCACGATCGTGCCGACCTACCCTCCCACCTGGAACGGCCGCCCCAGCATCGCCGGCCGGTGCAGCCGGATTCGCCGCGCATCCCGCGAAATCAGCACCAGCACCACCACCGTCCCGACATACGGCAGCGCCGACAGCAGCGCCGAGGGCACCGCCACGCCCAGCGCCTGCACATACAGCGACAGATACATCAGCGCGCCGAAGAACCACGCGCCAACCAGGAGCCACACCGGCCGCCAGGCCGAGAACGTCACCAGCGCCACCGCCACCCAGCCGCGTCCCGCCGTCATGTCCTGCGCCCACATCGGCGTATAGGCCAGCGACATGTACGCCCCCGCCAGCCCCGCCAGCGCGCCGCCGAACGCCACCGCGCCGTAGCGGATCGCCACCACCGGATAGCCCAGCGCATGCGCGGCCTCGTGCGAGTCGCCGACCGCCCGCATGACCAACCCCAGATGCGTCCACCGGATGCACCACGCCACCGCCGCCAGCAGCGCCAGCGCCAGGTACACCAGCGCATCGTGCCCGAACAGCACCGGCCCCAGCACCGGCAAATCCGACAGCCCCGGGACATGCAGCTTCGGCAGCGTCGGCGCCGGGATGCCGACATAGCCCGCGCCCAGCAGCGCGCTGAAGCCGCGGCCGAAGATCGTCAGCGCCAGTCCGGTCGCCGTCTGGTTCGTCTGCAAGGTCAGGCAGATCACCGCGAACAGCAGCGACAGCGCCACCCCCGCCGCCAGCGCCGCCAGCACGCCCACCGACGCCAGCCCCGTCCCGTGTGCGGCGGCAAAGCCGGCGATGGCGCCGCCCAGCATCATGCCCTCGACGCCCAGGTTCAGCACGCCGGTTTTCTCCACCACCAGTTCCCCGGTCGCCGCCAGCAGCAGCGGCGTGGCGGCGGCGATGGTGCTGACCAGGAAGGCGACCAGCAGCGTCGTCATCGCGCCGCCCTCGTGCCGCCGGAGACCCACCGCACCCGGTTCAGCAGCAGCATGTCGCAGCCCAGCAGGAAGAACAGCAGGATGCCCTGGAAGATGCCGGTCACCGCGTTCGGCAGCCCCAGGCTGATCTGCGCCGCGTCGCCGCCCAGGTAGGTCAGCGCCAGCAGCAGCCCCGCCGGGATCACCCCCAGCGGGTTCAGCCGTCCGAGGAACGCGACGATGATCGCGGTGAAGCCGTACCCCGGCGAGAGGTTGGGCGTCAGTTGCCCGACCGTGCCGGTCGCCTCCAGCACCCCCGCCAGCCCCGCCAGCCCGCCGCTGATCAGCATCGCCACCCAGACCAGGCGGCTCTCGCGGAACCCGGCGAACCGCGCCGCCCGCGCCGCCTGGCCCAGGACGCGGAACTGGAACCCGAGCAGCGACCGCTCCAGCATCAGCCACAGCGCAACGGCCACCAACGGCGCCAGCACGACGCCGATATGCAGGTTGCTGTCGGCGACCAGCCGCGGGCCGAGCGTGTTGTCGGCGAACATCGCGGTCTGTGGGAAGCCGTAGCCCTGCGGGTCGCGCCATGGGCCGGTGACCAGGTACACCAGCAGGTACTGGCTGATATAGGCGAACATCAGGCTGGTGAGGATTTCGTTGGCATTGAAACGGATCCGCAGCCACGCCACCAGCCCGCCGTTCAGCATCCCGCCGATGATCCCGGCGAGCACCACGACGGGAAAGATCGCCCAGGCCGGCGCATCGGGAAACGCCAGCGCCATGCCGCCGCCGCAGATCGCGCCCAGGATGAACTGCCCGTCGGCGCCGATGTTCCAGACATTGGCGCGATACGCCAGCGACAGCCCCACCCCCATCATGACCAGCGGCGCCGCCTTCACCGCCAGCGCCTGGAGTCCGTCCTGCTGCAGTAACGGCATGACCAGGAAGGTATAGACCGTCCGCCCCGGCGGCCGTCCCATGGCGGCGAAGATCAGCCCAGAGACAACGCCGGTCAGCACCAGCGCCAGCAGCGGCGAGGCGTAGCGCCAGAATTTCGATTCACAGCCGCGCGGCTCGATCCTAAGCATGGGCGGAGCCCGTGTGGCTGCCTGCCACGGCCGCCGTCCAAACCGCCCGGTGGCTGCATATGCCGTCAGTGCTCTGCCCCGCTGCAGCAGACCGTAGGTCGGTTGGGACACGACTTCGGGTGGGGCGATCTGCCCTCATCGTCACGGCCTTCGACACCGCCAGGCGTGGATGGTGGGCCTGCGCCACCATGACGATACGGCAACGGCTACACGTCCCACCCTGTTTACGATTCGCTCAAGCCAGTTTTCGTCTTGCCCGGGCCACCCCACAAGCCGGTGCCGCAACAAGATCCCACGCCAATCCCCCGGGCAAGTCGCGTGAGGACCATGACGCGACAGGAACAGCGACGGCTCGTTGCGCCTAACCCGCATGCGCCAACGCCCCATGCGCCCCGGCATGCGCAGGCCCGCCGCCCATCAGCCGGCCGATAGACTCCACCGAGGCGGATCGTGCCGGCACCGGTTCGGAAACCCGCCCGCCCGCGATCACCGCGATGCGATCGGCCAGGAGGAAAATCTCGTCCAGGTCCTGGGACAGGATCGTCACCGCAGCCCCCGCCGCCGCCAGTTCCATGATCGCCTCCTGGATCGCCAGCGCCGCGCCGGCGTCCACACCCCATGTCGGCTGGTTGATCACCAGCACGACCGGGTTCTGCAGCACCTCCCGCCCCACCAGGAACTTCTGCAGGTTGCCGCCCGACAGCGACCGCGCCTCGGCTTTCGGGCCAATGGCGCGCACGTCGAACCGCCGGATGATGGTCTCGGCGAAGGCGGAGGTCCGCTTGCGGTCGATCAGCCCGAACCGCACCAGCGCCCCGCGCAGGTAGCCGGACAGGAGCGCATTCTCGGCCAGGCTCATGGTCGTCACCGCGGCATGGCCGTTGCGTTCCTCCGGCACGAAGCAGCCGCGCAGGCGGCGGCGGTCCTGCGGGCCCATGCGCCCCACGGCCACCCCGTCGATCCGCACGCTGTCCGGCCGCCCGGCCAGGATCTCGCCAGACAGCGCATCCATCAGCTCGCCCTGGCCATTCCCGGCGATGCCGGCGATGCCCAGGATCTCGCCGCCGGCGATCGACAGCGACACGTCCTTCAGGTCGGTGCCGAACTGGTGCGGCGAGCGCACCGACAGCCGATCCAGCACCAGCCGCGGCGGCGCACCGGCGGGCAGCGGCGGGCGGGGCGGCGGGGTGCGCAAATCGGCGGCAATCATCAGCTCCGCCAGGTCCTTGACGCTCTTCTCCGCCGGGTTGCACGCCGCCACGTTGCGCCCCAGCCGCATGATCGTCGCGGCTGAGCACAGCGCCCGCACTTCCTCCAGCTTGTGGCTGATATACAGGATCGAGCACCCCTCGCGCGCCAGCCGCCGCAGCGTCACGAACAACGCCTGCACCTCGCCCGGCGTCAGCACCGAGGTCGGCTCGTCCATGATCAGCAGCTTCGGGTTCTGCAGCAGGCAGCGGACGATCTCGATCCGCTGCCGCTCGCCCACCGACAGGTCGTGCACCACGCGGTCGGGATCGAGCGGCAGGCCATAGTCCCGGGACACCGCCACGATCCGCTGTCGCAGGCCAACCCGCTCCCGCGCGCTGCCGAGGCCGAGGGCGAGATTCTCGGCCACCGTCAGCGCCTCGAACAGCGAGAAGTGCTGGAACACCATGCCGATGCCCAGGCGCTGCGCCTGGCCGGGACTGTGGATGGCGACCGTGCGGCCTTCCCAGCGCATCTCGCCGGCGTCGGGCCGGACCACGCCGTAGATCACCTTCACCAGCGTGCTCTTGCCGGCGCCGTTCTCGCCCAGCAGCGCGTGGATCTGGTTGCGCTCCACCGTCAGCGAGACGTGGTCGCAGGCCAGCGTGCCCGGATACCGCTTCGTCATGCCGGTCATCGTCAGCAGCGGCCCAAGGGGCGTTGGCTCCGGCGTTGGTTCGGTCATGGCGGCGCTCACGGCCCCTCCTCGTCATGGCTTGGCTCGTCGGGTCCACCTGTCGCGGCGCATGGGCTTGAACATGTGGTCCGGACGAGCCGGGCCATGACGAGGGCGGCTAGGGTTGCGGCGAATCTTGTCGAGGATCTGTGCATGGAATAGCGCTCAAGGCTTGGGAGAATCCCGCGCTGCCGCAGCATACCGCCGCTCCGTGGTCAGGTCAGCTTGCCCTCGACGCCTTCGACCAGCCACTGCATCGACGACAGGGCCGCGTCATCCATCGTCGCCCCCGCCGGCACCTTCACCGTCCCGCCCTGGTCCTTGATCGGCCCGATGAAGATCCTGCTCTTGCCGGAGGCGATGTCAGCCTCGGTCTCGCTCGCCAGCGCCGCGACCGCGGGCGGCATGTTGGCAAACGGGGCCATCTTCAGCATGCCGGCCTCGAACCCGCCCCAGGTGTTGGTGCTTTTCCAGGTGCCGGCCATGACGTCGCCGATGCGCCTGATGTAGTAGGGTGTCCAGACATCGACGCTGGCTGTCAGTTGCGTGTTCGGTGCGAACTTCGCCATGTCGGTGGCCTGGCCGAACGCCTTGATGCCGCGCCCGGCGGCGGCCTGCAGCGGCGCCGGCGAGTCGGTGTGCTGCGTGATGATGTCGCAGCCCTGGTCGATCAGCGCCTTGGCCGCGTCGCCCTCCTTCGGCGGGTCGTACCAGCCGTTGATCATGATGAATTTCAGCCGTGCCTGCGGGTTGACCGACTGCATGCCCAGCAGGAAGGCATTCATGCCCTGCACCACCTCCGGCACCGGCACCGAGCCGACATAGCCGGCCAGCCCCGCCTTGCTCAGCTTGCCGGCGATCACCCCCTGCACGAAGCGGCCCTGGTAGAAGCGGATGTTGTAGGTCGAGACGTTGGCGGCGCGCTTGTAGCCGGTGGCGTGCTCGTAGAACACGTCCTTGTGCCGGCGGGCGACGGCGATCACGTAGTTCATGTAGCCGAACGACGTCGCGAAGATCAGCTTGTGGCCGGAGGCGGCGAGGTCGTTCATCACCTTCTCGCAGTCCGGCCCTTCCGGCACGCTTTCCACGGCGGTGGTCTTGATCTTGTCGCCATAATGCTCGGCCGCGGCCTGGCGGGCGAGGTCATGCTGGTGGCTCCAGCCGAAATCCCCCACCGGGCCGATATACAGGAAGCCGACCTTCAGCGGCTCCGCGGCGCAGGCCGGGCGGAGCAGGGCGGGGGCCGCGGAGGCAAGGGCGCCGGCGCCGGCGAGGCGGGTGAAGTGACGTCTGAGCATGTGGACTCCGTGGGCCTGATGATCGACTGTAACCCAATCGCGTTGATCGCGCGCCTGCGTGGTGGTGCGAGCGAGGATGCCGGATCGGCTTTCCTCCTCAACGAACCGGCGCGGCGCCGTGTGCAAGTGCCGAGCCAGTGCGTGTGGCCAGGCGTCCGCACAGGCGCCGACAAAGCGCGGGCTCCGCACAGGCGCTGACAAAAGCCTTGGCGAGAAATCACCGATCCGCCGGACTGGGCGCGCCGGAGCGGGGCGCCGGAGCGGGGCGCCGGAGCGGGGGCGCCGGCCCCTCCGCGTCATGGTGGGCGAAGGCCCACCATCCACGCCTTTGCCGCGATCGGCACCGCCAGGCGTGGATGGTCCGCCTTCGCGGACCATGACGGGGAGAGGACGGTGCCCCGCGACCAATTGGCCCAACCCATTGGGCCAACCCATTGGATCGTTCGGGCCTGGCCGAAGTGAATGCGGGCGAAACCGGTGTCCGGCGCCACCAGATATCGGCCAGCCAACCCGGAAGGAGGAATCCTGATGAGCCATCAACCGGCCCCTGCGCTCGACCCGCGCGAACGGCATTTTCGCATTGCCGGCCCGCACCCGGGGTTGGACCTGTTCCTGCGCTTCCTGCCGGCGCATGGTCCCAACGGCCGGCGATCCCCGGTGCTTTATGTGCACGGCGCCACGTTCCCCTCGGCGCTATCGATCGCCCATCGCTTCGACGGCCGTTCCTGGCGCGATGCCCTGTGCGCGGCCGGGTTCGACGTGTGGGGGCTGGATTTCCAGGGCTTCGGGTTCTCCGGCCGCTATCCCGCGATGGAGGTGGCGGCGGACGCGCATCCGCCGCTGTGCGACGCGGCCGACGCCAGCCGGCAGGTCGCCGCGGCAGCGCGGTTCATTCAGGATCGACAAGGGGCAACGCGGGTGTCGCTGATCGCCCATTCCTGGGGCTGCATCGCCGCCGGCCGGTTCGCCGGCGCGTACCCGGAGTTGGTGGACCGCCTGGTCCTGTTCGCCCCGATCTGCCGCCGCCCGCCGCTGCGCGATCTGCCGCCGCCCGGCGGCCCGGCCTGGCGCCTGGTGACCGTGGACGACCAGTGGAAGCGCTTCATCGAGGACGTGCCGGACGGCGAGGCGCCTGTCCTGTCGCCGGATCATTTCGCCGACTGGGGCCAGCGCTACCTGGACAGCGACCCCGGAAGCCGCGGCCGCGACCCGGCGGCGGTTAAGATCCCCGCCGGCCCGACCATCGGGATCGTGCGCGCCTGGCTTGGCGACTATCCCTGGGATCCGGCGCTGGTGCGGGCTCCCGTCGCGATCATCCGCGGCGAATGGGACGGGCTGGTCCCCGATGCCGACGCCGCCTGGCTGTTCCGCGCGCTGCGGCAATCCCCGGTGAAGCGGGATGTGAAACTCGGCCGCGGAACCCACCTGATGCATTTCGAGGACAGCCGCTTTGCCTTGTGGCAGGCGAGCGTCGGCTTCCTGCAGGGCGCCGATGGCGCGCCCTCGGCCTGAAAGCGCTGCGTCCGACACCATTCCGGGAGAAAGCCATGTTCGCCGTGATTTTCGAAGTGCAGCCGAAACCGGACCGGTTCGAGCGGTACCTGGAGATCGCCAGGGTGCTGAAGCCCGAGATCGAGCAGATCGACGGCTTCATCGACAATGAACGCTACGCCAGCCAGCGCTTTCCCGGCCGCGTCCTGTCGCTGTCCACCTGGCGCGACGAGAAATCGCTGATCCGCTGGCGCACGCTGGCGATCCACCACCGGATGCAGGAGCAGGGCCGGTTCGAGGTGTTCGTGCACTACCACCTGCGTGTCGGCGAGATCGCCAGCGATACGCACGTCCCCGCCGGCCACACGCTGGCGCAGCAGCGTTTCGATGAAACGGAAACCGGCGCGGCGAAATGGGCCAGTATCACCGAGGTGTCGCCGCCCGCCGCCGCAGCGCCGGCCGGCAGGAGCCTGGCGACCGAGCTGGGGTTGCCGGAAAGCGGCGATCTGGCGGAGCAGGACAGTTTCGAAAGCATCTACAATCCGGGCAAGACCCTGCTGCTGGCGTCCTGGCGCGACGCCACGGCCGCCGATGGCTGGACGCCGCGGGCGGTGGCTTCCGGCACGCTGCGCCACCGCCGCGTGCGCATCATCCGCGACTACGGCATGGCCGATCGGCGGGAGGCGCCGCAGTATTATCCGCCGGTGAAGGAGGATGCCGGGCATGGTTGATATGGCATAGGGATGATCATCCGGTCTATTGCTCACAAGAAACTGGCGGCCATGGCGGCGGCTTGATCCATACAGCCGCCGTGTCACGCTCCATGGCGCAGCGCGCCGTATCTCAAACCGCGTATTTGGTCCCCTTGAGCAGCCTGTCTGCGCCGACTTCCTGGAAGGTCGTGCGCGGCTTGTAATTCCACTCTTCCCGCAGCCCGTTTTCGGTCAGATTGTCGTTGGCCCACGGACCAAGTCCGATGGTGCGCGCCTCCTCAATAGCGACGTCGTCGCGAATGCCGGCACCATAGTTGTCCGTTCCCTGCAGCGTGTGCAGGGCATGGGCGAGTTCGTGACCCAGGATGATGAAGGGCGGGATACCATTGAGCTGGTCCGGGTCCGCACTCTCGTTTGTCCGGGGCAGCGGAGACCAACGCACGACCTTGGTCGCGCCATCCCATCCGCTGCCATTCTGACCATCGAATCCCGACGCCGCCTCGATCGTGATCGAGCTTTTCAGTTTCGAGAGCCACAGGACAATCTCCTTCAGCAGGGCCTTTCCCCTGGGCTTGGAGTTGAGCTTCAAAATCGCTGCGCGGGCCTGATCAATGAAGCTCATCTCGCCGCTGAGAAGAACGCCCGGAAAATCCATGAAGCTCGATATACCGTTGCTCATTGTCTCTACTTCCGAAATTGCCTCCGTTCCGCCACCATGGCGGCTATCGAGGCGTGGCGAGCATGTGCTGGCCTGGCGTGGAAACTGCCACAACGATCCCACGTCGCGTGTGCCCCACGTCACCCGGCCGCGGTTGAATCTGCTCCGCGGCCAGTAGCCGCCGTGAAGCGTTCGACGGCCGCCTCGGCATCCTGTTTCGCGCTGCGCCGCCGCGTGGATCTGCCGCAAGCAGATCCGCCGGCAGCGAAAACGAGATGTGCGGCAGAGACGACCACCCGGGTTGCCCGTCGCCCGCAGCCGCGGGGCGATTGGTCAGTGCCCCGTCTCGCGCGGCTGGCGGCGGCGTCGCCCGCACATGGCAAATCCGCCCGCCGCCGGCCTGATCCTCCCGCGCCGTCCTGCTGAGGTCCGTCGTGGCCGAAAGCGCGGACTCAGGCTGCCCGCATGGATCGTTTCACCCCGTCCCGAACAGCGAAGAGCCTCACTCCAGCAAACTCGCATGTCGGTTGGGGCACACGGTCATGCCGCCTCCTCCGTCATGGCCCGGCCTGTCCCTACGCAATGCACACATCCTGGAAACGAGTCGGAAATGACCGTAAAATCAAGTGCTTGCCTGGGCTCCGAGAGCGTTCCCCCATCGTCATGGCCCGGCTTGTCCGGGCCACCTATTCCAGCACTTGTGCCGCGACAGGTGGCCCGGACAAGCCGGGCCATGACGAAAGGGAAACGCCGCGGCGGACCGTTTCCGAGATGTTTGCATGCGGTAGGGCTCGTCCGGGCCACCTGTTCAAGCACGTGTGCCGCGAGAGATGGCCCGGACAGGCCGGGCCATGACGGGGAGGGGCGCAGATCGAGTCCCAACCTGACTGCGGTGTGCTGTAGGATGCCGGGACGCCAACCCCTGTCTGTTCCGGCCTCGATCTATTCGATCACCCCCTCCCGCCGCAGCGCCCGCACTGTCGTCCGCAGCGCGTCGGCCGTGGCCGCCAGTTCCTCCTCCCCATGCGTCGCCGAGATCCACCCCGACAGCGCGGAATTCACGTCCACCCCGTTCACCAGCAGCCCCATCCGAACCGGCCCGCTGATGTCCACCCCACGCTTGTTCAGCATCCGCGGAATGAACGCCGCCGCGTCGAACCGGCCGGGCACGATGTCGGCGCCCTCGGGGTTGGTGTAGATATGCAGGCTGGAATACGTGCCGTGCACGGCCCAGGCCACGCCCTCCTCCGCCAGCACTTCGTTCATCCGCGCCCGCACTGCGTCGCCGAACGCGTTCGCACGGGCGCAGGCATCGGTCGAGCCGACAATCTCCAGCGTCGCAATGCCCGCCGCCGCCGACAGCGGATTGGCGTTGAACGTGCCGTTGTGCGCGATCTTCTCCAGGCCCGCCGCCTTGGCGACCTTGAAGTCGAGCCAGTCCAGGATGTCCTTGCGCCCGACCACCGCCCCGCCCGG
>NZ_NHRY01000240.1 GCF_002937115.1 Rhodopila globiformis
TCGAGGCCTTCATCGCCTACTTCAACCGCACCCTCGCCAAGCCGTTCAAGTGGACCATGACCGGCAAGCCGCTCGCTGCGTGAGCGGCCGTCGAAATGGGGTTCGTTCTTCCGGCGAGGTGTACTAGGGTTTCGGCGCTTGCCTTGCGGCGTCCGGCATGGTCCAAGCCCAGCCGTTCAAGCGCTGGCAATGACATTATGACCGAGACCGTGCCCGATCCCGCCAATACCCCCGAACGCATCCTGATCCTGGACTTCGGCAGCCAGGTCACTCAGTTGATCGCGCGCCGCCTGCGCGAGTCCGGGGTGTACTGCGAAATCTGGCCGTTCACCGCCGACGCCGCGCGCATCTCGGCGTGGAACCCGCGCGGGATCATCCTGTCGGGCGGCCCGGCCTCCGTGCACGAAGCCGCCGCGCCACTGGCCCCGCCGGTGGTGTTCGAACTCGGCGTGCCGATCCTGGGGATTTGCTATGGCGAGCAACTGCTGTGCCAGCAACTGGGCGGCGCGGTGGAACCCTCGGACCATCGGGAGTTCGGCCGCGCCTATGTCGACGTGGCGGACGACTGCGCCCTGTTCACCGGCGTCTGGGCCAAGGGCAGCCGCGAGCAGGTGTGGATGAGCCACGGCGACCGGGTGACCCGGCTGCCGGCCGGCTTCCGGGTCGTCGGCACCAGCGAGGGCGCGCCGTTCGCCGCCATCGCCGATGACGCGCGGCATTTCTACGGCGTGCAGTTCCATCCCGAGGTGGTGCACACGCCGCACGGCGCGCAGTTGCTGCGCAATTTCACCCATGGCGTGGTGGGCCTGTCCGGCTCCTGGACCATGGCCGGTTTCCGCGCCACCGAAATCGCCCGCATCCGCGCCCAGGTTGGCAGCGGGCGGGTGATCTGCGGGCTGTCGGGCGGGGTGGACTCGTCGGTGGCGGCGGTGCTGATCCATGAGGCCATTGGCGACCAGCTGACCTGCATTTTCGTCGACCACGGCCTGCTGCGGCAGGGCGAGGCGGAGCAGGTGGTGGAAACCTTCCGCGACCGGTTCAACATCCGGCTGGTGCATCGCGACGCCTCCGGCCTGTTCCTGGGCGCGCTGGAGGGGGTGACCGACCCGGAAGTGAAGCGGAAGACCATCGGCCGGCTGTTCATCGAGGTGTTCGAGGAAGAGGCCGCCCGCGTCGGCGGGGCGGACTTCCTGGCGCAGGGCACGCTGTATCCCGATGTGATCGAGAGCGTCAGCTTCACCGGCGGCCCGTCCGTTACGATCAAGTCACACCACAACGTCGGTGGCCTGCCGGAACGGATGCGGATGCAGCTGGTGGAGCCGCTGCGCGAGTTGTTCAAGGACGAGGTCCGCGAACTGGGCCGCGAGCTTGGCATGCCGGAGACGATCATCGGCCGGCACCCGTTCCCCGGCCCGGGCCTCGCGATCCGCATTCCTGGCGCGGTGACGCGGGAGAAGGCGGACCTGCTGCGCAAGGTGGACTCGATCTACCTGGAGGAAATCCGCACCGCCGGGCTGTACGACGCGATCTGGCAGGCATTCGCGGTGCTGCTGCCGGTGCGGACGGTCGGCGTGATGGGCGACGGGCGGACCTACGACATGGCCTGCGCACTGCGGGCGGTGACCAGCACGGACGGGATGACGGCGGATGTGTATCCGTTCGACATGGCGTTCCTGACGCGGGTGGCGGGGCGGATCGTGAACGAGGTGCGGGGGGTGAACCGGGTGACGTACGACATCACCAGCAAGCCGCCGGGGACGATCGAGTGGGAGTGAGGGTGACGCTGCCAGGATAGGTCCCGGATACCTGGCCCGCCCCGTTCGTCGCGTCGCGGGGACTCGCCAACGGGCACAGTGTAACCGCTTGGCATCGCAAAGAGTTTGGTTGCTGGCACCATCCCTGCGCCCTGGACAGAAGCTGCCGCGCCCACCGCGGCCTTCGACAGCGTGCCGTCACAACAAATGCGCGCAGACCTTGGCCTCATAGGCCGAGGCCGCGATGACATCGCCGATCATCGCGCCGGTCACGCCGGGGGTGACCACGTCCTGGCCAGTCAGCAACAGACCCGGGACAGGCGTCCTTGGCCTGAGGCTTCGCGACAGAAACCGCCGCGGGCTGACCTCGATTCCGTAATTGGCACCGTGCTCGGAGCCAATGCAGGCGGCGTTGGCGAGTGGTGTGGACAGGGTCCGGGCAACGACCATCGGCGCCAGGGGGGGAAACACCGGGCGAACCGATCCATCAGGCGGCGTTCGATGTCGCTCTTGAAGGCCGCGTAATCCTTGTGGCGCTGGCCGTGTTTCGTCTCCCGCCAGCCGGCGAAGGCATCCCAGCTGGCCATGGCCACGACCTCGGCCGTGTGACGCTGCCTGTCGCCAGGCTCGTGCTCCGGGTCCTTCGGCAACTGGAAAGAAACGAAAATCTTGCGGGGCAACGGCTCGCTCAGGGGATTCCATGCGGCATCGTTGATGTCCCACGTCGCGTGGAACCAGTGGTTCGCCGTCGTTGCGCCGTGCGCGCGGATGTCGCCTTCAAGCCCGAGACAGAGCGCGACGTGGCTGAGAGTGCCCCGGCGCCGCCAACCGGACAGTAGGCACCGCTGAAGTAATGATGCATGACCATGGCCTGCAGCCCGAATCTGATGTCCCGCGCCGGAACGCCGCCGTAATTGCCACTTTGCGCCAGCAGCACGGCGCAAAGCCGTGGATCCTTGATCATCTCCCGAAGGACTTCGTCGCTCGAGCGGCCCCACGCCATGCCGATCGATGTCTACGACACGACGACGGGGCGGCCAGTGCCGGCGGATGCGGCGGACCAGGTGGCGAAGGTGGTCGAGGATCTCTTCCCCGGACGGTCTTGGTGACGGGAGTTGATATGGATCAGGGTCAAAGCCACCTGACTTGAAGATACACTGACACGGTCGGCGCCTGAGGGTCGCCACCGCCGTCGCTGTCCCGGAGGTCCGAACGATGTCCCTGATGCGCCTTCTTCTCAACATCCTCTGGCTGCTGACCGGCGGTCTGTGGATGGCGGCCGGCTGGGTGCTTGCCGGGGTCCTGCTGGCCATCACCATCATCGGCCTGCCCTGGACGCGCGCGGCGTTCAGCATCGCCGGCTATACGCTGCTGCCGTTCGGCTACCGCGTCGTGCGCCGGGACGAGTATACTGGCCAGGCCGACCTCGGGACCGGGGCGCTGGGCTTCCTGGGCAATCTGATCTGGCTGGTTCTGGCGGGCTGGTGGCTCGCCCTGGGCCACCTGATCGAGGCCGTGGCCCTCGCGATCACCATCATCGGCATTCCGTTCGCCTGGGCCCACCTGAAGCTGGCCGGCCTCGCGCTCTGGCCGATCGGCCGGATGATCGTTCCGACGGATGAGTTGCCGGGCGGGCGCGGCTACTCGGCCTGGGGATAGCGGTCCTGCGGGACGGCATCCTGTGCGGGCGCCGCTTCCCGGGCTGCCTGATGCCGCCCGGGGCGGCGTCGATGGCTCTGACTGACGGGACGGCGTTCCGATGGGCCGTGCGGGCCACACTTTTCATTGCACATACATACCGGTATCCAGACGCCCGGGTCTTGATCGGCAACGAGCGGCGGTCGATGCCAGNACCAATGTGGCCGCAGGCCCCCGGCATCCCGTCTCTGCGTACTCTGCGCCCCGCTCTGCGCACGCGGCGTTGCATCGCGGTGATCGGGGCGCCACCAGCGTTTGGTGTTCGGCGACTTCACCGGCCGCCCCGCTCTTTGTTGCGGCAGCGCATTCTTCAACGCAGGGATCGCAAAGCGGAGCGCAGAGCCCACAGAGAAGATTTCGTTGCGGCCAGCGGTCGCGGCGGCTCCACGCCACGCCCGCCGCCGCGGCATGGACACCGACCAGTTTGTCTGCATACTGCCCAGTAAGCATCGCCCTTGGGGCGCGATATCGCACGGAGCGGTTCACAGATGAACGATTTCGATCAATCCTTTCTCGCCTTCCAGGCCGCGGAGCAGGCCCGGCGTTCAGCCGAAAACTGGCTCACCGCCTTCGAGACGGCGCTTGCCTCCCGGGATGAGGCACGCATCGGCGCCCTGTTCCACCCGGATTGCCACTGGCGCGACATCCTCGCCTTCACCTGGCACCTGACGCCGCTCGAAGGCCGGGACGCCGTCGCCGGCCGCCTCGCCGCGGAACAGCCGCGCGCCGCCGCGCACGGGTTCCACCTGCCGCCGGGACGCAAGCCACCCCGCGCGGTGAAGCGCCTCGGCATCGACAGCATCGAGGCGATCTTCGAATTCACCACCGCGGACGGCCGCGGCGCCGGCATCATCCGCCTGTCGCCGGACGCCAATGGCGCCATGAAGGCGTGGCTGCTCTCGACCACGCTGGAGGCGCTGCACGGCCACGAGGAGAAAATCGGCGCCAGCCGCCCGACCGGCGCCGCCTATTCGCGGAATTTCGGCGGCGACAATTGGGAGGACGTGCGCCGCAAAGCCGTCGCCTATGAGGACCGGGAACCCACCGTCCTCGTCATCGGCGGCGCCCAGGCGGGGCTGTCGATCGCGGCGCGGCTCAACCAACTGGACGTTGACACGCTGGTCGTCGAGCAATGGCCGCGCATCGGCGACAGCTGGCGCAAGCGCTACCACTCGCTGGCGCTGCACAACTCGATCCACCTGAACCATCTGCCCTACATGGAATTCCCGCCGACGTGGCCGAAGTACATCCCGAAGGACATGCTGGGGAACTGGTTCGAGTTCTACGCCGACGCCATGGAGATCAATTGCTGGACCGATACGGAATTCGCCGCCGCGACCTGGGACGAAACCACCCGGTCCTGGACCGCCCGGCTGAAGCGCGGCGACGGCACCGAGCGGATCGTGCGGCCCCGCCACCTGGTCTTCGCCAACGGCGTCAGCTCCTATCCGATGATCCCGGATCTGCCGGGGCTGGAAGATTTCAAAGGCGAGGTCATCCATTCCGAAGGTTTCAACAGCGGCGCGGGCTGGGAGGGGAAGAACGCGCTGATCCTGGGCACCGGCAGCAGCGCCAACGACATCGCGCTGGACCTGCACAGCCACGGCGTGAACACGACGCTGATCCAGCGGGGCTCGACCACCGTCGTGTCGATCGATCCGAGCGCCAGGCTCAACGAAGCGATCTGGGACGAGGGCGGCCCGCTCGAGGACTGCGACCTGGTCGTTTCATCCGCGACGCCGCCGTTGATCATCAAGGGCTACAAGGCCGTCACGCAGCGCATGCTGCAGCTCGACAAGGACATGATCGAGGGCCTGAAGGGCATCGGCTTCCGGCACGACGTGGGCGAGGACGAGACCGGCCACCAGATGAAGTATTTCCGCCGCGGCGGCGGCTACAACCTCGACGCCGGCAGCTCGGCGCTGATGATCAAGGGCGAGATCGGGCTGCTGCAGTATGACCGCATCGAGCGCTTCACCGCCAACGGCGCGCTGCTGAAGGACGGATCGACGGTCCCGGCCGATCTTATCGTTCTGGCAACGGGCTACTATCCGCAGATGGAACTCGTCCGCCGCGCCCTTGGCGAGGACATGGCGGCGCGCATCGGTCCGGTCTGGGGCATCGGCGCGGATGGCGAGCTTGCCAACATGTTCAAGCGCACGCCGCAACAAGGCGTGTGGTTCATCGCCGGTGGCCTGGCCCAGTGCCGCATCAACTCGAAATACCTGGCCCTGCAGATCAAGGCGATGGAACTCGGCAGGCTCGGACCGCTCTCGGTGCGCTGAAAGAACGACCCGGCGCTCAGGCCGATGCCTTGACGTCCATGCCTTCCGTCAAGGCGCGGACCCGGGCCGTCAGTTGGTCGAACGCGAACGGCTTGTGCAGGACCTCCATGCCCGGCGGCAGGTCGGTGTCCTCCGGCGCCGCGCCGGCATAGCCGGTGAGCAGCAGCACCGGCAGACCCGGCCGGCGCGCGCGGGCCGCGTCGGCAGCTGGCGCCCGTTCAGCCCGGGCAGCCCGACGTCGCTCAGCAGCAGGTCGAGCCGCGCCGCCGACTGCACGATCCGCAGGCCGGCCGGGCCGTCCCGGGTCTGGATCACCGCATAACCCCGCTCGGCCAGGAGCGCGGCAATCATTTTCCGGATGCGGTTCTCGTCCTCGACGACAAGCACGGTCGCCGGCGGTTTCGTATCGCCAGGAATACGGTCCGCCCGCGCCGCGGAAAGCGGCCGCGCATGTAGTCCGGGCCTGTCCTGGCGCGGCAGGAACAGTGCACCGCTGTTCCCTGGCCAGGCTGGCTCTCCAGCCGGACGAAGCCCCCCGACTGCCGCACGAACCCGTACATCTGCGACAGCCCCAGCCCGGTTCCGCGGCCGATCGGCCGGGTCGTGAAGAACGGCTCGAAGGCCCGGCGCAGCACCTCCGGCTCCATGCCGGTGCCGGTGTCGGCGACGATGATCGCCACATAATCGCCCGGCTCCACCCCGTCCTGATCAGCCAGATCGGCCGCCGTCACGGTCCGGTCCGCCGTCGAAATGGTCAGCGCGCCGCCCGCCGGCATGGCGTCGCGCGCGTTCAGCGCCAGGTTCAGCAGCGCGTTCTCCGACTGGTTCGCGTCGCAGGCCGTGCTCCATCCGTCGTGCAGGCGGAACGCCAGCCTGATGGCCGGGCCGATGCCACTGGCGATCAGGCCGGCGATGCCGCGCAGCAAGGCATCCGGCGCGACCACCGTCGGCTGCAAGGCCTGGCGCCGGCCGAACGCCAGCATCCGGTGCGTCAGCGTCGCCGCGCTGTCCGCCGCCTTCCTTGCGTTGCCGATGTAACGTCCCGTGTCGGCCGCCCGTCGGCGAGGCGACGCTCCATCAGTTCCAGGCTGCCGGTGATGCTCTGCGGCATGTTGTTGAAGTCGTGCGCGATGTTGCGGTCAACTGGCCGATGGCCTCCATCTTCTGCGCCTGGTGCAGGCGTTCTTCGCTCGTCCGCAAGGCTGCCTCGGTGCGGCGGCGCTCGGTGACGTCGATCAGCACGCAGACGATCCAGGCCGCGCCGTTCCGGGCTTCCAGCCGCGCCGACAGCAGCACGTTCAGCACGGCGCCGTCATGGCGCAGGTAGCGGCGTTCCAGGTCATGCACCTCGCCGTTGGCCCGCAGAGTGGCCAGGTCGCTTTCGATCCAGCCGTCCGCGCCGGATGGGTGCAGCTCCGTGACGTGGCGGCCAACCGCCGCCGCTTCAGGAAGGCCGAACAGGCGCAGCCAGCTTCGCGACACCGCCGTGATGAGGCCGTCTTCGCTGAGGATGTGCATCGGGATTGGCGAGTGCTCGAAACTGGCCCGGTGGCGCGCCTCGCTTTCCCGCAGGGCGGCCACGGCCTGCGCATGCCGTTCCGGCGATGGCAAGGCCAGGGCATCGGGCAGGATGCGCCACACGGCGATTGCCGATGCGATCGAAACGACCGCGGTCGCCGCCTTGACGATCCCCTGAAGGTCGTAGGCCGGCACCCCAGCGTGACGACGTCCATCAGGTGGGTGGACCCGCACAGGAAGATGAACCCAGCGAACAGCCAGAAAATCGGCCGGAAAACCAGATCCTTGCGGCGGCGGACGAAAACCGCCAGCGCCAGCGGTATGGTGAAATAGGCGATCGTGATGCCCGTGTCCGAAGCCGCATAGGTCCAGATCAGGCCCGGCTCCCGCAGCAGGCAGAAACCATGCGGCGTCAGCCCTGCCGGATCGACCAGCCAGTTCGTCCACTCCTGCAACATGCGAACCGTGCTCCACGATTTGCGCAGAGGCGTGCCTGCGCGCGAACCGCCACACTGGTTCCATAAGCAAATATCACGGCAAAGTCATCGCAAAATTCACTGCCTTTGCGCGTATCCGGCCTTTGATTGCCCGCTTTGTTTGGTTGTCACCTGTTCGTGACAGCCGGGCCGGGCAGGTGGCGGTATCCTCCGGCACCGTCATGACGGCAGCAGGACCATCAGGAGGTTTCGTTCCGCCCGCGCCTGCCGCGGGCGAGCAACGCACGGAACCGAGGCTCCGCCGCCATGCCAGCCTGCCGCTGTGGCTCGCCTGCCTGCTGCTGGCCCTGACCGCACTCGGGCTGGTTTCCGCGGCTGTCGTCACGTCCCGGGGGCTGGCCGTGATCGGCCGCCTTGCCACGACGAGACTGGACCTGGAACGATTGCTGAGCGAGCTCAAGGATGTCGAAACCGGCCAGCGCGGCTTCCTGGCGACCGGAAATCCCTCGTTTCTTGAACTGCACGACGACGCGCGCCCACGGATCGCCGCCAGGCTGGACCGCGTCGTTGCCGAGCTGGCGAAGGCGCATCCTGCTGTTCCAACGGAAACCATCGTGCGGCTCACCGGGGAGAAGCTCGCGTTCACCGGCGCCACCGTCGACATGGCGCGCGGGGGGCATCTGGAGGCGGCCCGGGCCGCGGTGGCGGAAGGCGAGGGCAAACGGGTCATGGACGCCATCCGCGCCGAGGCCCGGCGGTTCGGCACACTCATCGATAGCCGGCGCGCCGAGGTGGAGCGGCAAACCCGCCTGCATGCCATACGCGCCACCGCCGCTTCGCTGCTCGGCGCCGTGCTGGCGAGTTTCCTGGTCGGGGTCATGGCTTTCCTGCAACGACGGCAGTCCGCCGAATGGCTGCGGCTGTCGGAGCAGTCCCGGGCACTGGCGCTGGACGCCGCCGGCCTTGGGACCCGGGAATGGGACGTGCGCAACGGCCGCCTGACGGCTTGCAGATTCGTGCGGCGGCTGTTCGAATTCCCGCCGGACGTCGCGCTGAGGGCTTCAGATCTTCTCGACTCCATTACTGACAAGGACCGAAAATTCGCCGGCGAGGCGTTGCGCAACGCCGTCCGGCAAGGCGGCTGCGACTGGCAGGGATGGGTTGGCCGCGGCGCGGCGCCGGCGCGGCTGGTGCATGTGCAGGCCGGCCTGTACCGCGACCATGCCGGACAGCCGACGGTGCTCCGGGGCGTCGCCCAGGACATCACCGCCCGCCATGCCGCCGAGGAGCGCATGCGCGGTACACAGATGGAACTGCTGCACGCCACCCAGGTCAGCGCGGTCGCGGAAACCGTATCGGCCACCGCGCACGAACTGAGCCAGCCGCTGTCGGCGGCCGCAACGTTCCTGCATGCGTGCGAGCAGATGCTCCGCTCCGGCCAGGAGCACGACCGCGACGACCTGCTCGCCGGCCTGTCGCGAGGCCTCGACGCCGTGGGCTTCGAGCGCCGCGGCGGCGGCCGCATCGCCTGAGACCTCGCCGCGGGCCTGCCGCCGATCGAGGGGGACCGGACGCAGATCCAGCAGGTCGTCGTCAACCTCGTGCGCAACGCCGTCGAGGCGATGGCCGGGCAACCGGACCGGACGTTGCGGATCGCCACCCGCCGCCATGCCGAGGGCGTGCGGCTTTGCATCGCCGACACCGGGCCGGGCTTGCCGCCGGTGGTTCAGCAGGCGCCGTTCCAGGCGTTCGTCACCACCAAGCAGACCGGGCTCGGCCTTGGCCTGTCGGTGTCGCGGAAGATTGTCGAGGCGCATCGCGGCGCGATCGGCTTCGCATCGGCGCCCGATGGCACCACATTCCACGTCGACCTGCCTGCCGCCCAAGAGGAAGACCGTGCCGCCGTCGCCTGAAACGCCTTGCGTCTATGTGGTCGAGGACGACGTGGACCAGCGCGACGCGCTTTTGTTGCTGCTGAAATCAGCCGGGTTCGCGGCGCGGGCCTATGGGTCGGCCGAGGCGTTCCTGGCCGATCACACGCCCGGCCTGACCGGATGCGTGCTCGCCGACGTCCGCCTGCCCGGCATGGACGGGGTCGGCCTGGTGAACGCGCTGAACCGCCGCGGCAACCAACTGCCGGTCATCGTCATCAGCGGCTACACGGAAACGCCGCTGGTGGTGGAGGCCATGCGGGCCGGCGCCGTGGACGTGCAGGAGAAGCCGCTGGATCCGCCGCTGCTGCTGGCCTCGGTGCGCGCCGCGATCGGTGGCGCTGGCGGCGCGGCCAGCCTGCGCAGCGAGGTGGCGGCCGCGGCGGCGGGCGTGGCGTGGAGCCGCCGCGACCGCTGGCCGCAACGAAATCTTCTCTGTGGGCTCTGCGCTCCGCTTTGCGATCCCTGCGTTGAAGAATGCGCTGCCGCAACAAAGAGCGGTGCGGCCGGTGAAGTCGCCGAACACCAAACGCTGGTGGCGCCCCGATCACCGCGATTCAACGCCGAGTGCGCAGAGCGGGGCGCAGAGTACGCAGAGACGGGATGCCGGGGGCCTGCGGCCGCATTGGC
>NZ_NHRY01000241.1 GCF_002937115.1 Rhodopila globiformis
GAACGCCGCCTCGCTGAGGCCCTTTTGGAATTGCACCTTGTTCCGAGCCATTGCCACCGCCTCGCTACAACCGGATGTTCATGCTATGTATCATGCCCCAGAGGCTGAGAAAAGTGCGTAAGCAGGAAGATCTATGTAGTCTTCTGTATATTCGATTAAGGCCGATCGGTAGCTGCTGGAGACGCCCTAACCCCGCCGCGTCAGCCCCTCCGGCACGGCCGCGGCCAGCACCCCCAGGACCCGCTCGCCATACCGTTCCAGCTTGGACGCGCCAACGCCCTTGATCTGCGCCAGTTCCTCCAGGCTGATCGGACGCATGGCGGCGATGTCGCGCAGCACCGAGTCGTGGAAGATGACGTAGGGCGGAATCCCCTGCCCTTTCGCCTCGGCCAGCCGCCACAGCCGCAGCGCCTCGTACAGGGTCTTGCTGTGCGGGTCCGCGGCCGCCGCGGCCGCCGCGGAGGCGGCAACCGGCGCCGGCTTCTCCGCCGGACGCGCGGCCCGCGCCGGCGCCCGCCCCTCCTGCCGCAAAATCACCGGCCGTTCCCCGCGCAGGATCGGCCGCGCCTCCTCCTGCACCAGGTACAGCCCGCCGTGTCCCTCAGTATCCACGTCCAGCGCCCGCAGCGCGATCAGTTGCCTTATCAGGCCGCGCCAGTAGGCCGGCGCATGCGCCGCGCCGATGCCGAACGTCTTCAGCTTGTCGTGCCCGTGCCGCAGCACGCCCTCGGTCTTCTCCCCGCGCAGCACCGAGACGATGTGCGCGGCGCCAAAAATCTGGCTGGTGCGGTATACCGCCGACAGCGCCATCTGTGCCTCGGTCGTCGCATCCACCGTGACCGGCGGGACCTCGCAGTTGTCGCAGTGGCCGCAGTCGCACGGCAGCGTCTCGCCGAAACATCCCAGCAGCGACTTCGTGCGGCACGTCACCGTCTCGGTCAGAGCGACCATTTCCTCGAGCTTCGTCCGCATCACCCGCTTGCGGGCCTCGGGTGCCGCCGACTGCGCCAGCCAGTGCCGCGCCTGCGCCACATCCTGCCCGCCGTACAGCAGCAGCGTGTCGGAGGGATCGCCGTCGCGGCCGGCGCGGCCGATCTGCTGGTAGTAGGCCTCGGGGCTGTCCGGCATATCCAGGTGCACGACGAAGCGGACGTCGGGCCGATCGATGCCCATGCCGAAGGCGATGGTCGCCACCACCACCACCGGCTCGCCGGAGCGGAACCGTGCCAGCGCCTGGCGCTTCAGCTCCGGGTCCAGGCCGGCGTGGAACGGCACGGCGGGAAAGCCCTTCTCCACCAGCTTGGCCGCCATCCGCTCGGTCTTGGCGCGGCTGCCGCAATAGACGATGCCGCAATCGCCGCGGTGCGCCTTCAGGAAGTCCAGCAGTTGCGCGGTTTCGCCAACCTTCGGCGCGGCCGACAGGCGCAGGTTCGGGCGGTGGAAGCTGGAGACGAACACCTTCGCCTGCTGCATCCGCAGCGCCGCCAGGATGTCCTGCTGCGTCCGCGGGTCCGCCGTCGCGGTCAGCGCGACCCGTGGCACGCCG
The DNA here is from genome assembly GCF_002937115.1 of Rhodopila globiformis. Classification (GTDB taxonomy): domain Bacteria; phylum Pseudomonadota; class Alphaproteobacteria; order Acetobacterales; family Acetobacteraceae; genus Rhodopila; species Rhodopila globiformis. Next base: position 1,547 of record NZ_NHRY01000241.1, read on the forward strand.
GGGAACATGTCGGGCAGGCGCGACAGTTCGCGGAACTCCGGCCGGAACTCGTGGCCCCATTGCGAGACGCAGTGCGCCTCGTCGATTGCCACCAGCGACAGGCGGATGTGCGACAGGCGCTCGGGCGTGCCGTAGCCCAGCAGCCGCTCGGGCGAGACGTACAGCAGGTCGAGCTGGCCGTCGAACAGGTCGCGGCCAATCAGCCGGGCCTCGTCCGGCGCGACTTCCGAGTGCAGCGCGCCGGCGTTGACGCCGACCTGGCGCAGCGCGGCGACCTGGTCGTCCATCAGCGCGATCAGCGGCGAGACGATCACCGCGGTGCCCGGGCGGCACAGCGCCGGCACCTGGTAGCAGATGCTCTTGCCCCCGCCGGTCGGCATCAGCACCAGGGCGTCGCCGCCGGCCACGACGTGGCGCACCGCCGGTTCCTGCTGGCCGCGGAAGCCGGAGAAGCCGAACACCCGGCGCAGCACGCCGGCGGGATCGATCGTCGGGGTATCCAGCATCCGGCGCGGGTCACTCCAAACTCTGCCGAACAGCCGAATCGCCGCGGCAACTGGGAGTATAGGGCGAGCCGGCCCGTTTTTGCCACGCTCTCGTGACCGTGTGGGGCTTTGCAGAATGCCGATCAGACCGTATCTGAGCGCGGATGTTGCCTTCTCAAGTCGAAATCGAAGCCGCCGACACGCGGGCGCGTGAATGGCACTGGCCGGAGCGGGGCGCGCTGCCCGTCGGCTCGGACGCCCATCGCGACGCGGCGTGCCGGATGTTCCGCGACACGTTCAACCCGTACAAGCCGTCGGTGATCGACTGGCCGAAACTTGATCCCGACGCGCTGCAGCGGCTGACCAGCCTGCCGATCTGGGACATCGCCGTCAGCACCGAGAACAAGGCCAGCGCCCGGATGCTGCGCTATGGCGAATCGACGGCCGATCCAACCTGGCGCGAGGCCATCGGCCAGAACGGCTGGGAGGAACAGCGCCACCGGGAGGTGCTGTCCCACCTCGTCACCAGCTATGGCATCCCGCTGGCGCCCGAGGCCTCGGACACGCCGCCAGCAGACCGGGAATGGGGCTACCTGGTCACCGGCTTTTCCGAATGCATCGACAGCTTCTTCGCCTTCGGCCTGTTCGAGCTGGCCCGCCGGTCCGGCTACTTCCCGGCCGAGCTGGTGGAGACGTTCGAGCCGGTGATCCAGGAGGAAGCCCGCCACATCCTGCTGTTCGCCAACTGGCTCGCCTGGCACCGCAAGCGGCTCGGGCCGTGGCAGCGCCTGCGGTTCGAGCTGCGGGTGGCGCAGGCGTGGATCTTCCTGGCGTACGAGCGCATCGGCCTGGCCAAGGACATCGACGGCGGCGGCAAGCAGGCGCCGGACAACAACTTCACCCTGACCGGCGGGCAGGCGCTGAGCGACCGCGACCTGAGTCCGTTCGGCCTGATGGCGATCTGCCTGAGCGAGAACGACCGCCGCTTCGCCGGCTACGACACCCGCCTGCTGCGGCCGACGACCACGCCGGCGCTGGCCCGTCTTGCGGTGCGGATCGGGCGGCTGCTGAAGCGGGCCTGATACCAACCCGCCGAAAAATGGCTCCATCCATCGCACAGTAAGCCTCTGATATTGGCTACATCTTCGCAGTCGGGATGGGTGATTCTTTAGGCGGGTTGGTATGAGAGGGGGCGAGGTCGTCTCTGTCTCTATCGTCATGGCCTGGCTCGTCCGCCCCGTCGTCATGGCGGCCGCAGGGCCGCCATCCACGTCTGACGGTGCTGGACCAGCCCCGGTCCGTTGCCGGCCGGCAAGATAGCCCTGGTGCCGCCCGCCGGAGATTCAATCCCATTCCCGCAGCCGCCGCGGATCACGGGCCGGGCGGCAAAGGCGGTGTGTCACGCTCCGGTGGGGGCCTCTCCCGGCGAGCGGCATCGGGGGTTGAAAGTCTTTTCAGTGGGGTCAAGGCAACGACAGGGTGTGGATCGACTACCGGTTTTAACACGGAGTGAACGAAGGACGACGGAGGGCCACGAAGGGTGTGAACGAGTCAGGCGATGAAGCGCCGCAGGCCGTCCTTCAGCCGGGTGGCGTGGCAATTCATCGGCAGGCCCTCCCGGATGGGACTCACGCGCGGATAGATCGGGACCCGGGCGTTGTGCGCCGGCAGCAGCGCGGCGACAGCCTTGACCGCGACGAGAACCGTGTCCACCACCAGGATGCCGGCGCGGAAGCCCGGCGTCAGGCTCCTGGCTTTATACATCACGGGCACTCCGGCCTCCCGCTGGAACGGAATGCCGGCTTGCGCAGTTCGTCGCATAGGCAGGCGGCATACACCGGTCAGAGCAGGCCCGGACCGCCGGTCCTGAAATGTCATTGAAGTGCGAAGCCGCCCTGGCCGTTGGCATTTGCATCCTCCCAGAGCCTGCGTGTGCAGGTGGGCGCCGGGTACCGAAACCAGGGTTCCGGCAGAGCCAGCTCCCGAGGGAGTTGCTTACTGGCCCAGGGGATGTCTTGCCTGACGCACCGGGCAGCCCGCATCGCTAACCTAGGCAAGCAGGAGGCTCCCGGCAATGGCTTCCGTGGTGCACATGCTCGATTATGCCGGATCGCCGCACGGACCGGCATCCGGACGGCATCCGCAACCACACCGGCGGCCGGCGCCGGAAAACATGCGGTTGGCCGCCCGCCGCCATGACGAGGTTGTAACAGCGGTGCCGCAGGATCGTCTGGTAAGACTGGCGCGAACGCGATACGCCCCGATATTGCCATCGGCTTGCTGAAGCATCCCCTGCATGGACTCTTCCTTGGACGCCCTGACCCGAGACCCTGTCCGGCCCCGCTCCCGGTCCCGCCTGCGCAAAGGCCGCATGGTGCTGCTGTGCCTGCTGGCGCTCGCGGCGATCGTCTATGCGGTCTGGTTCTTCCCCGCCGCGCCGCCGCCGAAAAAGATGGACACCGCTGCCACCCAGGCGATCCCCGTGGTGACCGCGGCCGCCGGGTCCCGGGATATCCCGATCTACCAGGACGGCCTCGGCACCGTGCAGGCGTTCTATACCGTCACCCTCAAGGCGATGGTCGACGGTCCGCTGGTCGCGGTGAATTTCCGGGAAGGCCAGGCCGTCCACAAGGGCGACGTCCTGGCGCAGATCGATCCCCGCATCTACCAGGCGGCGCTGGACACCGCCGTCGCCAAGAAAGCGCAGGACGAGGCGCAACTCGCCAACGCCCGCCTGGACCTCGCCCGCTATGAGAAACTGGTGGCGCGGAACTATGCCTCGGCGCAGCAGGCCGACACCGCCAAGGCGCAGGTGGCGGAGTTCGTGGCGCTGGTGCAGCAGGACCAGGCGCAGATCGACAATGCCCGCACCAACCTCAGCTACACCAGGATCACCGCGCCGATCGACGGGCTGACCGGCATCCGGCTGGTCGATCCGGGCAACATCGTGCATGCGGCGGACACCACCGGGATCGTCGTCATCACCCAGCTGCAGCCGATTTCCGTGGTGTTCACCCTGCCGCAGCAGGCGCTGCCGGCGGTGGCGCAGGCGATGGCGTCCGGGCCGGCGCCGGTGCTGGCGCTGGCGCAGGACGCGCCCGGCCAACCGGCGCAGGTGCTGGACACCGGCACGCTGACGGTGCTGGACAACCAGGTCGACACCACCACCGGCACCATCAGGCTGAAAGCCACATTCCCCAACCCCGCGCACCGCCTGTGGCCCGGCGGCTTCGTCGGCGTCCGGCTGCGCACCGGGATCGCCCGGGACGCGACCGTGGTGCCGCCCGCCGGCGTCCAGCGCGGGCCGCGTGGGCCGTATGTCTTCGTGGTCAACCCGGGCAACACGGCGAGGCGCCAGCCGGTCACCGTCGGCTATGAGGACCAGGACGTCTCCATCATCAGCAGCGGCGTGAAACCGGGGGACGAGGTGGTGGTGGACGGCGCCTCCCGCCTGTCGGACGGCACCCGGGTCACCATCACCGCCCCCGACTCCACCCCGTCGGTGCCGGAGCAGCCGACGGCGCCGGGCACCAACCGGCAGCGGTCGCGCGCGGCCGGGTAGGGCGTGATGCGGAACAACCGCTACGATTGTCGCACGGACGGGCCAACCGTCATGGCCGGCGCAGGCCGGCCATCCACGCTTTGCAGTGCTGATCGCGCCACAGGCGTGGATGGTGGGCCTGCGCCCACCATGACGTCGAGGGGCCGGTGCGCCGGCCCCGGCGAATCGGTTATTTCGCCCCAAGTCCCTGGCGCATGAACATCTCGGCGCCCTTCATCGCTCGTCCCATCGCCACCTGGCTGCTGGCCGTCGCCATCCTGCTGGCTGGGTTCCTGGGCTACCGCGCGCTGCCGGTCTCGGCGCTGCCCGAGGTGGATTTCCCGACCATCCAGGTGGTGACCCAACTGCCCGGCGCCAGCCCGGAAACCATCGAGACGCTGGTCACCGCCTCGCTGGAACGGCAGTTCGGCCAGATCCCGGGGCTGGAGCTGATGACCTCGCAGAGCGCCGAGGGCACCAGCCAGATCACCCTGCAGTTCGGCCTGCAGCGGTCGATGGACAACGCGGCGCAGGACGTGCAGGCGGCGATCGACGCGGCGTCGGCCACCCTGCCGCCGAACCTGCCGTATCCGCCGGTCTACTCCAAGGTGAACCCGGCGGACGCGCCGATCCTGACGCTGGCGCTGACCTCCGACACCGTGCCGATCGACGTCGTCAGCGACGCGGCGGACACGCTGCTGCAGCCGAAGTTCTCGGAGATCGCCGGCGTCGGGCGCGTCACCGTGCAGGGCGGCATGCGGCCGGCGGTGCGGGTGCGGGTCGATCCGGCGCGGCTCGCGGCCTACGGCATGTCGATGGAGGATGTCCGCACCGCCGTGGCCGCCGCCAACGTCAACGGCGCCAAAGGCGGGTTCGACGGGCCGCGCCAGTCCTTCGCGCTGGGCGCCAACGACCAGTTGGTCGATGCGGCGGCCTATCGGAACCTGATCGTCGCTTGGCGCAACGGCGCGCCGGTGCGGCTGTCGGCGGTGGGCAGCGTCGTCGCCGGGGTGGAGAACGCCCGCGTCTCGGCGCTCTATGACGGCACGCCGGCGGTGGTGCTGGACATCCAGCGCCAGCCGGGGGCCAACATCGTCGAGACGGTGCAGGCGATCAAGGACGCGATGCCGCGGCTGCAGAAGGCCATGCCGTCGGGCGTGAAGATCGCCATCGTCACCGACCGCACCGAGACGATCCGGGCCAGCGTCGCCGACGTGCAGTACACACTGGTGATGTCGGTGCTGCTGGTGGTGCTGGTGATCTTCGTCTTCCTGCGCAGCGCCCGCGCCACCTTCATCCCCGCCGTCGCCCTGCCGCTGTCGCTGATCGGCACCTTCGGCATCATGCAGATGCTGGGCTTCGGCCTGGACAACCTGTCACTGATGGCGCTGACCGTCGCCACCGGGTTCGTCGTCGACGACGCCATCGTCATGATCGAGAACGTCGTGCGCTTCATCGAGCGCGGCGTCCCCCCGCTGGAAGCCGCCTTCCGCGGCGCCGCGCAGATCGGCTTCACCATCGTTTCGCTAACGGTGTCGCTGATCGCCGTGTTCATCCCGCTGCTGTTCATGACCGGCGTGGTCGGGCGGCTGTTCAAGGAGTTCTCGGTCACCCTGGCGGTGGCCGTGGTGGTTTCGGCCGCGGTGTCGCTGACCCTGACGCCGATGATGTGCGGGCGGCTGCTGCGCTCGGCCGCCGACGAGAAGTCGGGCTGGCTCGCGCGGCTGAGCGAGCGCGGCTTCGACCGCCTGCTGGCCGGCTACCGGCGGACCCTGGACTGGAGCTTCGGCCACCACCGCCTGGTGCTGCTGATTGGCGCGGCGACGCTGGCCGGCACGCTCGGCCTGTATGCGGTCGTCCCCAAGGGATTCCTGCCGCGCCAGGACACCGGGGTGGTGCTGGCGATGACCGAGGCGGCGCAGAGCGTCTCGATCCAGAAGCTGGTGGACCTGCAATCGCGGATGGCGGCGATCATCCGGCAGGACCCGGCGGTCACCGGCGTGGTGTCGTTCGTCGGCGCCGGGACGATCAACACCACGCCGAACACCGGGCGGCTGACCATCGCGCTGAAGCCGGTGGGCCAGCGCGCGCCCATGGACACCGTGATCGCGCGCCTGCAGGCGGCCATCGGCGGCATCCCCGGCATCACCGCGTTCTTCCAGCCGGTGCAGGACGTGCAGATCAGCACGCGGGTCAGCCGCACCGCCTACCAGTACACGCTGATGGATACCGACGCGGCGGAACTGGCCGCCTGGGCGCCGCGGCTGAAGCGGAAGCTGGCCACCCTGCCGGAACTGCGGAACGTCGCCAGCGACCAGCAGGACGACGGCTTCCGCACCATGATCACGGTGGACCGCGACGCCGCCATGCGCCTGGGCGTGACGATGCAGGCGATCCAGGACACGCTCTACGACGCGTTCGGGCAGCGGCAGATCTCCACCATCTTCTCCCAGGCCAACCAGTACCGCGTGGTGCTGGAGGCCGATCCGCTGTGGCAGGCGGACCCCGACAGCCTGCGGCTGCTGCGGGTGCCGGGCGGCAACAGCATATCGGTGCCGAGCGCGACCTCGGGCACGACGACGACCTCGGGCCCGAGCACGGGGATATCGGGCACGGGCGCGGCCTCCGGCACCGCCAAGGCCGCCGCGGTGACGACGGGCGCCAATGTCGTCCCGGCCACGCCGATGCCGCAGGTGCCGCTGTCGGCCATCGCCCGGATCAAGCGGGTCACGGCGCCGCTGGTGATCAGCCACCAGGAGCAGTTCCCGGCGATCACGCTGAGCTTCGACCTGGCCCCCGGCTACGCGCTGGGCCAGGCGATCGACGCGGTGGCGCGCGCCGAGACGGCGATCGGCATGCCGCAGACGATCACCGGCAGCTATTCCGGCGACGCCGAGGAGTTCCGCAAGACGCTGTCGGCGGAACCGTGGCTGATCCTGGCGGCGGTGGTCGTGATCTACATCGTGCTGGGCGTGCTGTATGAAAGCTGGATCCACCCTGTCACCATCCTGTCCACCCTGCCCTCGGCCGGCATCGGCGCGCTGCTGGCGCTGATGGCCTGCGGCATCGACCTGTCGCTGGTGGCGCTGGTCGGGATCGTGCTGCTGATGGGCATCGTGAAGAAGAACGCCATCATGATGGTGGACTTCGCCATCGAGGCCGAGCGGACGCGCGGCCTGCCGCCTCATGCGGCGATGCGGGAGGCCTGCCTGCTGCGCTTCCGCCCGATCATGATGACGACGATGGCGGCGCTGCTGGGCGCGCTGCCGCTGGTGCTGGAGCGCGGCGCCGGGTCGGAGCTGCGCTATCCGCTGGGCGTGACGATCATCGGCGGGCTGCTGCTGTCGCAGTTCCTGACGCTGTACACGACGCCGGCGATCTATCTGGCGTTCGAGCGGATGCGGTTGCGGCTGTCCGGCCCGAGCGCGCCGGAACCGGCGGCGGCGGAGTAGCGGGATGGCGCATAATCCCGTCGCGGTTGGGAGCGAACGACCGTCAAGCGGCGGAGCAGGGTCGTCGTGCCATCGTCATGGCCGGGCGTGTCCCGGCCATCCGCGCTTCGACGGTGGGGGGTGGATGGCCGGGACACGCCCTGCGCAATGCACACATCCTGGAAACGAGTGGGAAATGACCGTAAAATCAAGTGCTTGCCTGGGCGCCAAGAGCGTTCCCCCATCGTCATGGCCCGGCTTGTCCGGGCCACCTGTCGCGGCACACGTGCTGGAATAGGTGGCCCGGACAAGCCGGGCCATGACGAAAGGGAAACGCAGCGGCGGACCGTTTCCGAGATCTGTGCATCCCGTAGGGACACGCCCGGCCATGACGGAGAAAGTACGATCCGCCCGCAGCGACGAGAGAGAACAGCCCAGCCACGACAGAGGGCGAACGGCCCGCCCTGTGACATCATTCCCCCAGCGCCCGGTCGACCGAGCGGCCGGCCTTCTGGGCCGGGCCCTGCGGCGGATTCAGCGTGTCCTGCACCTTCTGCCCAGCCTGATCCAGGCTCTGGCCGGCCTTCTCGGCGGGACCTTCCTGGTGGCAGGCGGCCAGGCTCGCCAGCATCACGGCGCAGGCGGCGATCATCAACGGTTTACGCATAGGCACCTCTCGATTCAGCAGAACCGCCCTAACGACCGTGCCCGGCGCCGGTTGCACCCGGCCGGTTGGCATGGCTGGGTTTGGGGACGCGCATGAACGTCTCCGCCTTCTTCATCGCCCGCCCGGTCGCCACCATCCTGCTGTCGCTCGGCCTGATGCTGTCCGGCCTCGTCGCCGCCCGCTTCCTGCCGGTCGCGGCGCTGCCGAGCGTCGACATCCCCACCATGGTGGTGTTCGCCGCCCGCCCGGGGGCGGACCCCGAGACGATGGCGAACTCGATTGCCGCGCCGCTGGAGCGGCACCTCGGCCAGATCCCTGGGGTGACCGAGATTTCCTCGATCTCGGCCACCGGCAACACCAGCATCATCATCCAGTTCGACATCGACCGCGACATCAACGGGGCGGCGCGCGACGTGCAGGCGGCGATCAACGCCGCGACGCCGGACCTGCCGTCCGATCTGCCGACGCGGCCGTTCTACCGGAAGTTCAACCCCGCCGACGCGCCGATCATGATCATCGCGCTGTCCTCGGCGACGCTGTCCACGGCGCAGATCTACGACGCCGCCGACACCGTCCTGGCGCAGCGCCTGTCGCAGGCGCCGGGCGTGGCGCAGGTGCAGGTGAACGGCGCGGAAAAGCCGGCGGTGCGCATCCAGCTCGACCCGGTGCGGCTGGCGGCGACCGGATTGTCCAGCCAGGACGTCTACAACGTGATCCGCGGCGCCAACGTGCTGGAGCCGCTGGGCGGCTTCGAGGGACCGGACCGCGCCGAGACCATCGGCATCAACGGCCAGATGTGGCAGGCCCGGCAGTATGCGCCGCTGGTGCTGAAGGCGGCCAACGGCGACGTGCTGCGGCTGTCCGATGTCGCCAAGGTGGTGAACGGCACCGCCAACACGCGGCTGGCGGCCTGGGACGGCAAGCAGCCGGCGATCCTGCTGACCATCACCAAGGTCGCCGGCGCCAACGTCATCGACACGGTGGACGGGCTGCGCGCGCTGCTGCCGCAACTGCTGAAGTGGCTGCCGCCGGGCATCCAACTGACCGTCATCGCCGACCGCACCACGACCATCCGCGCCAGCGTGGCGGACGTGCAGTACACGCTGCTGGTCACCATCGCGCTGGTGCTGATGGTGGTGCTGGTGTTCATGCGCCGGCTGGTGCCGACCCTGGCCGCCGCCGTCACCGTGCCGCTGTCCATCGGCGGCACCCTCGCCGGGATGTGGTTCCTGGGCTTCACGATCGACAATTTCTCGCTGATGGCGCTGACCGTTTCGGTCGGCTTCTGCGTGGACGACGCGATCGTGATGATCGAGAACATCGTCCGCCACGCCGAGCGCGGCCTGCCGCCGCTGCAGGCCGCCATCGTCGGCGCCCGGCAGATCGGCTTTACCGTGATCTCGATCACCGTGTCACTGGTGGCGGTGTTCATCCCGCTGCTGTTCATGGGCGGCATCCTGGGGCGGCTGTTCCACGAGTTCGCCATGACGCTGACGATGGCGATCACGATCTCCGCGGTGGTGTCACTGACGCTGACGCCGATGATCTGCGGCCGCTACATGAAACTGGCCGAGCCGCCCGGCGGGCACGGAACGCTGTGGCGGGCGATCGACCGCGCTCTGGCGGCGGTGATGCGGTTCTATGCCCGCACCCTGGAATGGGCGCTGGAACACTGGGTGTTCATGCTGCTGATCACGCTGCTGACGGTGGTGCTGACGGTGCGGATGTACGGCGTCGTGCCGAAGGGCTTCATGCCGCAGCAGGACACCGGCATCATCAAGGGCTCGACCATCGCCGATCCGGACATCTCCTTTGCCGCCATGGAGGAACGCCAGCGCGCGGCGGTGGACGTGCTGCTGAGCGATCCGGCGATCGCCGCGGTGTCCTCCACGGTGGGCGTGTCGTCCGGCTGGTCGTCGCTGAACCGCGGCTGGATGACGATCAGCCTGAAGCCGCTGAGCGAGCGCCACGTGTCGTCGGACGCGGTGATCGACCGGCTGCGCGGCAAGCTGGCGAAAGTAAGCGGGCTGCATACCGTGCTGTTCTCGGCGCAGGACCTGCACAGCGGCGGGCGGCAGGATGGGGCGCAGTATGGCTTCGTGGTCATCAGCCAGAACCTGGCGAAGATGCGCCACTGGGCGCTGGCGCTGGAGGAGCGGCTGAAGCACACGCCGGGGATTCTCGACGTCTCCTCGGACCAGGACAAGGCGGGGCCGCAGCTTGACGTGGTGATCGACCGCGATGCCGCCGCGCGGCTGGGGATCCAGGTTTCCGACATCGACAACGCGCTGAACAACGCCTACTCGCAGCGGCAGGTGTCGACGATCTACGCCCGGCGCAACCAGTACAAGGTGGTGCTGGAGGTCGATCCCCGGCTGCAGGCCGATCCGTCGCTGCTGGATCGGCTGTATGTCGGCGAACCCGGGGGCGTCCAGGTGCCGCTGTCGGCGGTGGCGCGGTTCGAGCGCGGCACCACGCCGCTGGCGGTGCGGCACCGGGGGCCGTTCGCATCGGGAACGATCAGCTTCAATCTCGCCCCCGGCGTTGCCCTGAGCAGCGCTGAAACGCTGGTGGCGGACGCCGCCCGCGACCTGCGCATGCCGGACGACGTGCACACGGATTTCGAGGGCAACGCCAAGTTCCTGCAGCAATCGCTGGCATCGCAGCCGCTGCTGATCGCGGCGGCGTTCATTTCGATCTACATCGTGCTGGGCGTGCTGTACGAAAGCCTGCTGCACGCCCTGACGATCATCTCGAGCCTGCCGTCGGCCGGGCTTGGGGCTTTGCTGGCGCTGTGGCTGACCGGCACCGAGCTGTCGATCATGGGCATCATCGGCATCATCCTGCTGATGGGCATCGTGAAGAAGAACGCCATCATGATGGTGGACTTCGCGCTGGAGCAGGAACGGCAGCTTGGCATGGCGCCGCACGCGGCGATTCGCGCCGCCTGCCTGGAGCGGTTCCGCCCGATCATCATGACCACGCTGGCGGCGCTGCTGGGCGCGCTGCCGCTGGCGCTGTCGTTCGGCACCGGCGCCGAGCTGCGCCGGCCGCTGGGCATCGCGATCGCCGGCGGACTGATCGTGTCGCAGATGCTGACGCTGTATACGACTCCGGTGGTGTATCTCGCGCTGGAGCGGCTGGCCGGCCGCCGTTCGGCGATCGTGCGGCCGATGACGGAGCCGCGTCAGGTCTGAGTGGGAATGGAGCTGTCACCGGCCGCCGGAAATGCCGACCCGATTCCCTGCTGGGGTCTTGCGACGAGCGGCAGTGTCGTCTCCGGGGGGGCCAAGGCAGCGGCAGAGCCTGGATCGGCGACCGATCTTCAACACGGAGTTAGCCAACCGGCGCGCCGGCACCGCAATGGCCGAAAATGGGCGAGATCGGTGCCACCCCGTCATGGCCCGGCTTGTCCGGGCCACCTATTCAAGCACCTATGCCGCGACGGGTGGCCCGGACGAGCCCTACGGGATGCACACATCCTGGAAACGAGTGGGAAATGACTGTAAAATCAAGTGCTTGCCTGGGCGCCAAGAGCGTTCCCCCATCGTCATGGCCCGGCTTGTCCGGGCCACCTGTCGCGGCACAAGTGCTGGAATAGGTGGCCCGGACAAGCCGGGCCATGACGAAAGGGAAACGCAGCGGCGGACCGTTTCCGAGATCTGTGCATCCCGTAGGGACAAGCCGGGCCATGACGCTCGCGAACAAGCGTCCCGAAGCGTATTTTCATGGTAGAACGCGAAGGACCACCGAGGACCACGAAGGGTGTGAACGAGTCAGTCGATGACACGGCGCAGGCCGTGCGCCAGTTATAAAGGACCTGAGGCGAAACAACCGATCCCCCGGATCGGCGCATCGGGCTTCCCCGTCATGGCGGCTACCCGGGTCAAGCCCGGGCACAGGCTTCGGGCCACCATCCACGCTTCGTACTGATCACAGCAAGGCGTGGATGGCCGGCCCAGGAATGCGGCTTGTCCGGTCCCCGGTCGCCAGCAAGGTCCGGTTTCCGTGGCGCTTTGTGGTCCTCCGCTTTCTCCGTGTTGAGAATCAAGGAAGAATGCGCAGGCACGGACGGTTCCGGAGGGCGCTGCCACCGCCACGGCTTCAGCCCCCGGTCTCCATCCCTTGCCAAGGGCGGTGGGCCTTCTGCTCCATCCAACGGGGTCGGCATTTCCGGCGGGCTGTATATGTGGGAATGGGGCTTTTCCGGGCAGCGGGTCAGACCAGCAGGACGACCAGGGCCACGATTGCGGCCCATGCCGGTATGGCCAGAAGAACACCCACGACGAGGCCTCGTTCGAACGAGCGTTGATCGTTGACGGCAGGCCTGGCCCGGTCTGGCTCAGACAAAATTCCTGTTTTCAGTGCGACTTCTGCCATTCCGGCGCTCCTGTGCATGCGCCACGGATAACAGCGGTGTGATAGGACGCCAACCTAATATCAAAAAATCGCGAGATCGCACTGAATCTCGATTCCGTGATTCATCGGCGCAAGGTAACGAATTGACGCAATCGATTTGAATTAATAAATATTATTAATCTACACCAAACTGATTATGTCTTTCGGCATTTTCAGAGAGTTGCAACAGAGAAGCTAGGTCACCGATGAAGCCGACCGGGAAAATCGTTCCAAAAGAACTCCTATCGAAACAAAACGCTTGCGGGCTTCGGCAGCCCTGATGCAAGAGATCACTTATTGGTGAATGTGGCGGCCGGCTAGGGGCGCCGAAACGGAGGTTCCAGTGCAACTACGCCGTGCGACCATACTGTCTCCAACCGGCCTGTCATTCGAAATCCCCGACCTGCTGATGGTGCAGGCCTGGGCCGATTTCCACGGCCTGCGCATGGAGGTCGAGCTCGACGCCGGCACCGACGCCGAGGAGTACGAGGAACTCATCGGCCTGTACTACGGCACCAGCCAATACCGCCGCTGGATGATCTGGCGCTCCTGCGACGGCATCGTCGTGCAGCCGATGATGGGCCGGCCCATGCTGTTCGACACCATGGCCGTCGCGCTGGAAGTGCTGATCCCCGCCCGGGACTGACTGCGGCCTCTCTGGTCGCGGTGCTGGATAACCGCCCCACTTGTCGCACGGACGCTCCAATCGTCATGGTGGCCATACAGGGCCGCCATGACGCGGAGGGACCGGGGCACCGGCTCCGACGGATCAGTTGTTTCTCCCAAGCCCATTGACCGCGGCTCCATCGGCCGCGGCATGATTGACCACCCCCCGTTGACCGCGTTCAGGCGGCCCGCTCGCCGCCACCGCCCAGCAGCGCTTCGACCTGCCGAATGAAGTCGGCCGAGAGCGCGGCGCTCTCGAAAGCGACGCCGACGCTGCCGTCCGGATGGGACGACCGCACCACGAACGCAGCCTCCGCCTCTTGGCCGAGGCGATTCAGCACCAGGCTCCCGCCGCTTCCCATCGCCATCGCCGCCGGCGCCATGATCCGCGCGCCGGCCCGGGTCACGTCGAGCAGCCGCGCGCTGTGCCGGACGCCGCCAAGTTTCACCATACAGCCTGCATCGACCGGCACCCGGGCCTGCGCCCGGCGATCCGTGTCCGCGGTCGCGGTGCGGATCGTCCGCACGATGCTGCCCCGGAGCGCGCCGATTCTCTCGGCCACGCTGGTCGAGCCGGCGCGAATGCCGTCGGCCCGCTGCAGGTTGATCGCCGCATCACGCGACACGTCGGCGATCCGCTCGGTCACCTCCTGCACCGCCGCGCTGCTTTCCGTCACGTTGCGGGCGATTTCGCGGGTTGCGGCCGCCTGCTGCTCGATCGCCGCGGCGATGCTGGCGGAAACCTCGGCGATTTCGTCGATTGCCCGGCCGGCCTCGGCGACGACCGCGACCGCCTCGGTGGTCGCCGCCTGGATCGCCGTCACCTGCCGCGCGATATCCTCGGTCGAGCGCGCCGTCTGGTTGGCGAGTCCCTTGACCTCCGAGGCGACCACGCTGAAGCCGCGTCCGGCCTCGCCGGCCCGCGCCGCCTCGATCGTGGCGTTGAGCGCGAGCAGGTTGGTCTGTCCGGCGATCGCCTTGATCAACTGGATCACGTCGCCGATCTGCATGGCCGCGTCCGACAGCGAGCGGATGCGTGCCTGGGCCTTCTGCCCGCTGTCGACGGCGCGTTGCGCGACCTGGGCGGCCCGGCCGATCTGGCTGGCGATTTCCTGGATCGAGGCGGACAGCTCCTCGCTGGCGGCGCCGACGGCCTGGGCGTTGGCCAGGGCGTGGCCGGCCGATTCCGTCACGCTGTCCGCGCTGCTGCTGACGCGCTGCGTCAGTTCGGCCATGCCGTTGGCCTGCTGGGCAATGCTGTCCGTCTCGCTGGCCACCTGCTCCATGGCATGGTTGGCCTCGCGCTCGACGATGTCGGCCATGTCCTGGACCGCCTTGCGCCGCTCTTCCTCGTTCCGCCGCTGGGTTTCAATCCGCTCGTGCACCGCATAGGCGAGCCTGGCGCGCATGGCGCGCACCATGTCCACGATCTGCCAGAATTCCCGTGCCGGCGGCGTCTCGATCGGCTGGGTCAGGTCGTTGCGGCCGATGGCGTCGAAGCTGGCGCCAAGCTGGCGCAGCGGACGCTGGAAGGCGCGCAGCAGCAGGAAGGCCAGGCCGGCCAGCGCGGCGCAGGCGCCCAGCATCGTGGCGAGCTCGATCCAGGCGCGCTGGTGGAACGCCGCCTCCGACTGCGTGAAATCCGCATCGGCCTGGTCGCGCTGAAGCGCAATCAGCCGGGCGTTAGCGGCATCGGCCGCAGCGAACAGCGGCAGCAGGTGGGCATGCAGGTGATCGACCAGCGCGGCCGCGTCGCCTTTTTCGGCCAGGCCGATCGCCGGCAGCAAGCCGTCGCGCACGAACGCGTTCCGCTGCTCGATGAACCGGCGCGCCATGTCCTGCTGCTCCGGCGAGGCCGCATCCGGCACATAGCCGCGCAGCAGGGCATCGTCCCGGTCGGCATTGTCCCGGATCGCCTGCACCGTGTCCGCGACGGAGCGTTGGTGATCCGGCTGCGCGGTGGCGCCTGCCTCGGCCGCGAGCAGCGTGACCTGCTGCATGGCGCTGCGCATGCGGTCGCGGACCTCGGTGAGGCGGGCGGCATCGCGCACGCTGCCGTTATGGATCTGGCGCAGCGCCTCCTGCGAGCGGCCCATGCCCTGCAGGCCCAGCCAGCCGACGAGCCCGAGGGCCAGGATGGCCACCGCCAGGATCACCGCGAGGCGCCCGGTGACGCTCATCCAGGCGGTCTTGAGCGTTTGCAGCGGGCCGGTCCGCACCAGTTCGCCGTGCCGCAGCCCGAGGCCGGTCGCCGTGCCGGCGCGCATAGCCGCGTAGGCGGTCTCCGCCGCCGCGACCTGCTGGCGCGTGGGTTTCGCGCGGATCGAGATGTACTCGCTGACCTTGCCGTTCTCGACCACCGGCGTGACGTTGGCGCTGACCCAGTAGAAGTCGCCGGACTTGGCGCGGTTCTTGACCAGCCCCTCCCACGGATGGCCCTGCTTGATCGTCGCCCACAAGTCGGCGAACGCCGCCTGGGGCATGTGCGGATGCCGCACGATGTTGTGCGGCGCGCCGACAAGTTCCTCGGCGGTGAAGCCGCTGACGTCGGTGAAGGCCTTGTTGACGAACACGATCCGCCCACCGGTATCGGTGCGTGATACCAGCGGCTGGTCGGCCGGGAAGTCGACCTCACGATTGGTCACCGGCTCGTTGATGCGCATGATCGATCTCCACTGTGGCTGGGGAGAGGGCAACGGTGGGGCCATTCTGGCTTGGGAGTGTTAAGGGAGGGTTAATGGCGGGTCGTTGGTTGCTTGGGAGGGGCTTGCTGGAGGGTGGAGTTTGATGGGGTGCGTCCCTGGCTTGGATGGTGGGGTTGATGGGGCATTTCTGTTCGCACAGAGAAGTAAGGCGAGGATGGCGGAGGGCCAGAGGGGATCAGGGGGATATTGCGCGGCCCGGTGTGGATGTTGCTGTCGTGGCGGGTGGAGAAGGACTTGGCGCCTGGTCCGTTGGCATCCCGTCAGGGCCGGGCGCTGACTTGGGCGGCCACTGGCACGGCCGTTGCCCCAACGTCATGGTGGGCCTGCCGCCGCCATGACGACGGGGTGGTGCGCCACGGCCGGCGGCCTGCGTTGGCGCCCGTGGGGACACGCCCGGCCATGACGGGGAGGCAGCGGGCCTCTCGCCCATTTTCGGTTGTCTTGGTGCCGGTTGCGCCGCCTGGCTGTCTTGGTGGCCCCCTGCGGGCCTCGGTATTTTTTGTGTGGTTATGTTCAGGGACGGGTCGGCCGCACGCCCATCGCCCACGACCAACCGAAGCGTAGGCTACGCCGCAGCCCTGGCCAGGGCGCCTGCCGGCTCAGTACTCCTCACCCACCTCCCCGTCCGCGTCGCCGCCCTGGCTGCGCTGTTCCGCCGGGCCGGCGTGCGTGTCCAGGTTCAGCGCGGTGTTGATCAGCGCGAGGTGGGAGAACGCCTGCGGGAAGTTGCCGAGCTGGCGGCGGCTCACCGGGTCGTATTCCTCGGCCAGCAGGCCGACGTCGTTGCACAGCGCCAGGAGCCGGCTGAACATTGTCCGCGCCTCCCGGTGGCGGCCTTGCAGCACCAGGTTGTCCACGTACCAGAAACTGCAGGCCAGGAAGACGCCCTCGCTGCCCTTCAGGCCGTCGGCGGTCTGGTGCGTGTGGTAGCGGCGGATCAGCCCGTCCACCATCAGGTCGCGGCCGATGGCCTCGACGGTCCCGGCGATGCGGGGGTCCTCCGGCGGCAGAAAGCCGACCAGCGGCAGCAGCAGCAGGCTGGCGTCCAGGGTGTCGGCGCCGAAATACTGCACGAAGCTGTTGCGGGCGTGGCTGAAACCGAAGCGGCAGACGGTGTCGTGGACGCGGGTGCGCAGCGCGCGCCAGCGCTCCAGCGGCGCCGGCAGGTTGAACTGTTCGGCGCCGCGGATCGCCCGGTCGACGGCGACCCACACCATCACCTTGGAGAAGGTGAAGTTCTGCGCGCCGCCACGCACCTCCCAGATGCTTTCGTCCGGCTGCTCCCAGATCTCCTCCAGGTGCTGCATCAGGGCGCGCTGCAGGTCCCAGCTTGCGGTTGGGCGCACGAGGCCGAGCGTGGCTTCCTGGTACAGCGCGTCGATCAGCTCGCCATAGACGTCGAGCTGCAGCTGCGTGCTGGCAGCGTTGCCGACGCGCACCGGGCTGGCGCCCTGGTAGCCTTCGAGCCACGGCACCTCCCATTCCAGCACCCAGCGCTCGCCGGCCAAGCCGTACAGGGTCTGCAACTGGCTGGGCGACCCGGCGACGGTACGGCGCAGCCAGGCGCCCCAGGCCTGGGCTTCCTCGCGGTAGCCGGCGTGCATCAGCGCCAGCAGCGTGAAGGTGGCGTCGCGCAGCCAGCAGAAGCGGTAGTCCCAGTTGCGCGTGCCGCCCGGCTGCTCGGGCAGCGAGGTCGTCGGCGCGGCGACGATGCCGCCGGTGGGATAATAGCTCAGCGCCTTCAGGGTCAGCAGGGACCGCTGCACCTGCTCGCGGTAGCGGCCGCGATAGGCGCAGCGGCCGCTCCAGACGGTCCAGGTGGCCTCGGCGTCGTCCAGCGCCTCGTCGGCCTTGGGCGGCACCGGCAGGGGCTGGTGCGACGGCGCGTACGACATCACGAAGCGGGTACGCTGGCCGGCCCTGACGGTGAACGACGCCACCGTGGTCATCGCCTTGCCGTGCAGCTTGATATCGCTGTGCAGCACCACCTGGTCGGGGCCGGCGATGGCGCGCAGGCCGCTGCCATGGTTGAGCCGCGTCACCCAGGGGATGGCGGAGCCGTATTCGAAGCGCAGCGACAGCTCGAACTGCATCTCGACCGAGCCGCTGCGGCCCTCGACGATGCGGACGATCGAATCCTTCTCCACCGCCATGAAGTCGATCAGCGCGGCGGACCCGGACGGCGTCTCGAACAGGGTTTCCAGGATCATGGTCCCGGGCAGGTAGCGCCGGGTGATGTTGACGGGGGTTTCGGCCGGCGCGATGCGCCAGCGGCCGTTGTCCGGGGTGCCCAGCAGGGCGGCGAAGCAGGCCGGGCTGTCGAAGCGGGGCCAGCACAGCCAGTCAATCGAGCCCTGTTTGCTGACCAATGCCGCGGTATGGCAATCACCGATCAGCGCATAGTCCTCGATCGCCGTGGCGACGGCCGGAGCGGTTGCGCTGTCCACTCGTTCCGAAGGTGAATGGTCTGAGCTGGATTTCGCCCGCCTGGGGTGGTGGGGCCCCAGCCGGCCCTCCGGCATCAGTTGGCGCGTCCCCAGATTCGCTGGCCGCCGTTGCCGAGGCAATAGCAGCTGGAGCCGGGTGCCACCGGCCGGTCCATCGGACAGACATAGGCGCCGGCATGGCAGGACTGCCCGACCTGGGCGGTGGGCCCGGGCGTGTAGCTCGGCACGGGCGCGTAGGTCTGCGGCGGCGCGTAGTACACCGGTGGCGGCGGGTAGTAGACCGGCGGCGGGTAATAATAGGGCGGCGGATAGAAGCCCGGGCCATAGGCCCATGGGACCCCGAAGCCAAACCCGACGAACACCCGCGCCTGCGCCGGCGGAGCCGCCAGTCCAAGCGCGATGGCGCACAGCGCGGCAATACCCGCAATCCGGCGCAATGACGAGAAAGGTGAGGTCATCATGACACGACTTCTGCCGTCAGCCTGTAACGGTATTATGTCCCAAACGGCCTGGGCTGGATACATCAAAAAGTTGCCTGGCCGGCGCGCCGGGAGGCGTGGGGGCGGACGATGGCGGCGGCCCGTTGCCGTCTCGTCCGGGAGCCGGCGTGGTCGCCGCCCTCTCGTCATGGCCGGGCGGGTCAAGGCAGCGGGGGAGCCTGGATTGGCGACCGCTTTCAACACAGAGGAAAACGAAGGGCTACGAAGGGCCACGAAGGGTGTGAACGAGTCAGACGACGACGCGGCGCAGGCCGTGCGTCAGGCAGGCCGTGCGCCACGTACAAAGGGTCCGCGAGGGAATGACCGCGTCATTGGGTATGGGGCACCGTCCTCTCCCCGTCATGGTCCGCGAAGGCGGACCATCCACGCCTGGCGGTGCCGATCGCGGCAAAGGCTTGGATGGCGGCCCTGCGGCCGCCACGACGCGGGAAGGCCATTGCCCTGCACCCAATGACGCGGTTATTCCCTGACGCACCGAAAGCTATAGACTGCCCCGGGCAGATCCGGCGCTGCTGCGAGGCGTTTCGATCGCCAGCCCAGGGATGCGGTTCGTCCGGTCCCCGGGCCGCCCGCAAGGTCCGGTCTCCGTGGCGCTTCGTGGTGCTCCGTCCTCTCCGTGTTGAAAATCAAGAAAGAATGAACAGGCACGAACGGTGCCGGGGGACGCTGCGAGCGCCCGCCACGGCTTCAGCGCCCCAGTCTCCATCCCGTGGCCAGCGCCAAAGTCGGAGGGCCTTCCGCCACATCCAGCGGGGCCGGCATTTCCAGCGGGCTGTACCAGGGGCAGATGGCCCGGACACACCCATCCACGACGATGCGGGAACGCTCCCGCCCCCTCTCTCAATCGACGTTCCCGCCGATGGGCAGGGCCACGCCGCCCGGGATCATGCCCGGCTGCAGCCCGGGGAACACGGCCCCGCTCGGCCGCACCCAGCCGCCGCCGAGGGCCTTGTAGAGACTCAGCAGCGCCTGCGCGCGCGCCAGCCGGACCTGGACCAGCAGGCTCTCGTCGTTGAACTGCGTCGTTTCCGCGGTCAGCACCGTGGTGATGTCCACCGTCCCCGCCGCCAGCTGGGCGCGCGCGATCTCCGCCGCCCGCCTCGCCGCCACCACCGCGACGCGCTGCAGCTTCTCCTGCTCGGAGGTGAAGCGCCAGGCGGTCAGGGCCGTGTCCACGTCGGTGAACGCCTGCACCACCGCCTTGCGGTACTGCGCCAGCAACTGGTCGTACAGCCCCTTCGCCTGCTCCAGCTGGCCGCGCAGGACGCCGCCATCGAACAGCGGCTGCGTCAGGCCGGCGGCCAGCGAGGCCAGGGCGCTGCCCGGCATGATCAGCTGGTTCAGCGCCGCGGCCTGGTAGCCGGCGCTGGAGGTCAGCTGGATGGTGGGAAAGAACGCCGCCCGCGCCACCTTGATGTTGAAGTTCTGCGCGATCAGCTGCGCCTCGGCCGCCGCCACGTCCGGCCGCCGCGCCAGCAGTTGCGAGGGCAGGCCGGCCGCGACCGGCGGCAGGGCCAGCGCGGTCAGCGTCCCGGGCTGCACGGTGACGCGCTCCGGCGGCTCGCCCACCAGGATGCCCAGGGCGATGACCTCCTGCTCCATCAGGCTGACGTAGTTGGGGATCAGCGCCCGCTCGCCGGCCGCCAGCGCTTCCTGGTTGGCGACGTCGAGCGCGCTGGCGGTGCCGGCGGCGAACCGGCCGCGCACCACCGCCAGGGTCTGCTCGGCGGCGGCCACGTTGCGCCGCGTCACGGCAAGCTGATCGGCGTACGCCAGGGCGGTGAACCAGGTGTTGGCGACGGCGGTGACGACGGTCAGCGCCACGGTTTCCTGGTCGAAGCGGCTGAACACCGCCGATGCGACCGCCGCCTGCCGCAGCCCCAGGTTGTGCTGCCAGAAATCCAGCTCATAGGAGGCGTTCAGGCCGGCGCTGTAGCTGTGGTAGTCGATGCTGGCGTTCGATATGCCGCCACCGCCGCCGCCGAACCGGTTGCTGTTGGCGCCCAGACCCTGGTGCTGCCAGGCGCCGCTGCCGCTGGCGCCGATCGCCGGCAGCAGCGTCGCGCCGGCGATCCGCACCTGGGCATCCGCCTGCCGGACCTGCGCGATCGCCACGGCGATGTCGAAATTATGCGCCCGGGCCTGCGCGATCAGCATGTCCAGCTCGGGCGAGTGGAAGCCTTTCCACCAGTCCGCCGACGGCCAGGCCGCCGCCGCGGTTGCCTGCGTCGCGCGATAGGCCGGCGGCAGGTCGAGCGATGGCCGGTGGTAGTTGGGGCCCAGGTTGCATCCGCTCAACAGGGAAGCGGCGGCGCACACGACGGACAGGCGGCAGGGAGCAAATCTCAAGAACGCGGTATCCTCTGGAGCCCGGCTTGATGCCGAGGCGGTGGCATGGTTAGTGTCGCGACCTCCTGTAACGGCCGTGCGTCGATCCGCCCAGTCCTGCAGGGTATCCGGTTTTTGCTTTTTGAATTGCCTCCGAATCATATTACGAACGTGGCCTTGCATGCCGGCGCAGTATATGCAAAACGCCACGCATATATGAACCAATTCTAAAAACGGGAGACGTCCGGGGGTGACAGACACCATCCTGGAGACAGAACGCCTGACGCGCGAATTCGGCGGCTTCCTGGCCGTCGACGGCGTCAACCTCCGCGTCAAGGCCGGCGACATCCATGCGCTGATCGGCCCCAATGGCGCCGGCAAGACCACCTGCTTCAACCTGCTGACCTCGTTCCTGCCGCCGACGCGCGGCCGGATCCGGTTCAAGGGGCGCGACATCACCGGCATGAAGCCGGCCATGGTGGCGCGGCTGGGGCTGGTGCGCAGCTTCCAGATCTCGGCAGTGTTCCCGCACCTGACGGCGCTGGAGAACGTGCGGCTGGCCTTGCAGCGCGCCCGCGGCGCCAATTTCGACTTCTGGCGGTCGGAGCGGACGCTGACGGTGTACGACGACCGGGCGCGGGAACTGCTGTTCGACGTCGGCCTGTCCGGCTTCGCCGACGCCGTGGTCGCCGACTTGTCCTATGGCCTGAAGCGCGCGCTGGAGATCGCGACGACGCTGGCGCTCGATCCCGAGATGATGCTGCTGGACGAGCCGACGGCGGGCATGGCGCATGGCGACGTGGACCGGATCGTGCAACTGATCGCGCGCATCCGCGCCAAGCGCACTATCCTGATGGTGGAGCACAACCTGTCGGTGGTCGAGGGCCTGTGCGACCGCATCACCGTGCTGACCCGCGGCCGGGTGCTGGCGGAGGGCGACTACGCCACCGTGTCGAAGAATCCCGAAGTGATCGCCGCCTACCTGGGAACCGTCGATGCTTGAGATCCATGGCCTGAACGCGTGGTACGGCGAAAGCCACATCCTGCACGGCGTCGATTTCGAGGTGCGGGAGGGCGAGGTGGTCACTCTGCTCGGCCGCAACGGCGCCGGCAAGACCACGACGATGAAGTCGATCATGGGCCTGGTGCCGCGCCGCGCGGGGCACGTGAAGTTCCGCGGCGCCGAGATGATCGGTCTGATGCCGAACCAGATCGCCCGCGCCGGCATTGCCATCTGCCCGGAGGAGCGCGGCATCTTCGGCTCTCTGTCGGTGACCGAGAACCTGATGCTGCCGCCGATCGTGGCGCCGGGCGGGATGGGCATCGATGAGATCTACACGCTGTTCCCCAACCTGAAGGAGCGCGCGCGGACCGCGCACGGCACGCGGCTGTCGGGTGGCGAGCAGCAGATGCTGGCGATCGCCCGCATCCTGCGCACCGGCGCGAAGATGCTGCTGCTGGATGAGCCGACCGAGGGTCTCGCCCCGGTCATCGTCCAGCAGATCGGCCGCACGATTCGCGAGATCAAGAAGCGCGGCTTCACCGTGCTGCTGGTCGAGCAGAACTTTCATTTCGCCGCCACCGTGGCCGATCGGCATTATGTCATGGAACACGGGAAGATCGTGGACATGATTCCGAACCATTTGCTCGAAAGCAGCATGGACAAGCTGCACGAGTATCTGGGCGTATAGCAAACCTGGCGCCGCCGGCGCGCCGTTTCGCATGATCGGCAAAGGAGACCGGGACGCCTCCAAAGGTCCGGGGTTGGAAACGTTGCCTTGGTAAAATCGTCTTATGCCGTCAGCCTGCGCGACTGCGCCGCGGATCCCCCGGGGATCGCCGCACGGTCCGGCCGTGCGCCGGCGGCAAGGGTGATTGCTCCTCCGTCATGGCTGGGCGTGTCCCGGCCATCCACCCCGCGACGTCGAGGCGCGGATGGCTGGCTCATGACGAGAGAGAGACGGCTTTGTTCCGCCGGATACTTTATCCATATGCGCGTGCGGCAGTGGGTACGGCGATCGAGGCCGGCCGCCTGCGACCGCAGGTCGCAACAAATTCTTCTCTGCGGACTCTGCGCCCCGCTCTGCGGACTCTGCGTTGAAAAATGCGGCGCCGCAACAAAGATCGGCGTTGCCAATGAGCCGCCCAACCTGACGCGCCGGCGGCGCCCCGGCCACCGCGATTCGACGCAGAGTCCGCAGAGCGGGGCGCAGAGTCCGCAGAGAAGGGATTCGGGCGACCTTCGGTCACGGTGGGTCCGCATCGACGGGCCTGGCCTGTTGAACGCCGTGGTGACCGAAAGCCTGTCCTTTCCGCTCAACGGTAACGCGGCCAAGACCGGCCGGGGCGCTCTTCCCATGATGGCGGCTGCCCGGGCCAGGCGCGGGTGCCGGCGCCGGGTCGTCATTCAGGCGTTCGGCGCTGATTTTGGCAGAAGGCGTGGATGGCGGGCCTGCGCCCGCCATGACGGGGCGGCAAGCACCGGCGCCCGCCATGACGGGGTAGCGGCAACGGAATGGCAACGACCGCCGCCCGCGCGACGCTTCTGCTGCAGGCACGGCAACTCTTCCCCGTCCGGCGCGGGACGGGCACGCAGGCCCACGATCCGCAGACATCGTGGGACGGCACCTGACCGCATCGCAGCGATGCCGTCCGGTCCAGCGTCCCGTCCGCCCGGGCGGTTGCGTCCACGAGAAGGCATAGAGGTCTCCCCATGACACTGACACGCCGCTCCGCTCTGGCCAGTGTGGCCGCGGCAGCAACCCTGCCGCTGGTCCGCCCGGCCCGCGCGCAGAAGCCGATTATCAAAATCGGCGTCCTGAACGACCAGTCCGGTCCGTATACCAATACCGGCGGCATCACCTCGGTGATCTGCGCCAAGCAGGCGCTGGCGGATTTCGGCGTCGCCGCCAAGGGGCTGGATGTCGAGGTGATCTCGGCCGATCACCAGAACAAGCCGGACCTCGCCGTGTCCATCGCCCGGCAGTGGTTCGATCGTGACGGAGTCGACATGCTGCTGGACGTGCCGACGTCGTCGGTGGCGCTGGCGCTGCAGTCGGTGGTGCGGGAGAAGAACAAGGTTTACCTCAATGTCGGCGCGGCGTCGTCGGCGCTGACCGGCAGCCAGTGCTCGCCGAATTTCATCCATTGGGTGTACGACACCTACATGCTGTCGAAATCGACCGGCGGCGCGATGGTGAAGGCGGGCGGCGATTCCTGGTACTTCCTGACCGCGGACTATGCCTTCGGCAAGCAGTTGCAGAGCGACACCACCAAGCTGGTCAAGGCCGCGGGCGGCAAGGTGCTGGGGTCCGCGCCGTATCCGTTCCCGGGCACCACCGATTTCTCGTCCTTCCTGGTGCAGGCGCAGGCGAGCGGCGCCAAGGTGCTGGGGCTGTGCAACGCCGGCGGTGACACCGTCAACTCGATCAAGCAGGCGCACGAGTTCGGCCTGAACAGCACGATGAAGATCGCCGCGCTGCTGATGTTCATCACCGACGTGCACGCGCTCGGCCTGGATACCGCGGGCGGCCTGGTGCTGACGGAAAGCTTCTACTGGGACATGAACGACCACACCCGCGCCTTCACCAGGCGGGTGCTGCCGAAGACGCCGAACAACTATCCGAACATGATCCACGCCGGCTGCTACTCCGCCACCCTGCACTACCTCAAGACGGTCGCCGCCATGGGTGCGGCCGAGGCGAAGAAGGACGGCGTGGCGACGATCAACCACATGAAGGCCATGCCGGTCGAGGACGACTGCTTCGGCAAGACCCGGATCCGCGAGGACGGCTGCCACATGGTGCCGGCCTACCTGTTCGAGGTGAAGACGCCGCAGGAAAGCAAGGGGCCGTGGGACTACTACAAGCTGAAGGTCACCACACCGCCTGACGAAGCCTGGCCGCCGATGGCCGAAGAGCACTGTTCTTTCATCAAGACCTGACAGTCAGCAAGAGGGACGGCACGGCCGGGAAACAACCATGTTCATGATCTTCGGCATTCCCGGCCCGCTGCTGTTCGGACAGCTGCTGCTGGGGCTGATCAACGGCGCATTCTACGCGATGCTGTCGCTGGGGCTGGCCATCATCTTCGGCATGCTCAACATCATCAACTTCGCCCACGGGGCGCTTTTCATGATGGGCGCGTTCGTGTCCTGGATGCTGCTGAACTACCTTGGCATCGGCTACTTCCCGGCGCTGATCCTTGCGCCGCTGATCGTCGGCGTGTTCGGCATCGTGCTGGAAA
This sequence comes from Rhodopila globiformis, assembly GCF_002937115.1. Taxonomy (GTDB): domain Bacteria; phylum Pseudomonadota; class Alphaproteobacteria; order Acetobacterales; family Acetobacteraceae; genus Rhodopila; species Rhodopila globiformis. Next base: position 26,960 of record NZ_NHRY01000241.1, read on the forward strand.
AGACCATCATCAGCCGGCTGTACAAGCTGGACCACCTGTACGGCCTGCTGCTGACCTTCGGCATGGCGCTGGTGATCGAGGGCCTGTTCCGCAACGCCTATGGCAGCTCCGGCATGCCCTACCAGATCCCGCCGGTGCTGCAGGGCGCGACCAACCTGGGGTTTATGTACATGCCCAACTACCGCGGCTGGGTGGTGCTGGCCGCGCTGGTCGTCTGCCTGAGCACCTGGGCGATCATCGAGAAGACCTCGCTGGGCGCGACGCTGCGGGCGGCGACGGAGAACGCGCCGATGGTGCAGGCGTTCGGCGTCGACGTGCCGCGGCTGATCACGCTGACCTATGCCGGCGGCGTGGCGCTGGCGGCGTTCGCCGGCGTGCTGGCGGCGCCGATTTACTCGGTGAATCCGAACATGGGCAGCAATTTCATCAACACGGTGTTCGCCGTCGTGGTCATCGGCGGCATGGGCTCGATCATGGGCTCGATCATCACCGGCTTCGGGCTGGGCGTCATCGAGGGCCTGACCAAGGTGTTCTATCCGCAGGCCTCGGCGACGGTGGTGTTCGTGGTGATGGTGATCGTCCTGCTTGTCAGGCCGCGCGGCCTGTTCGGAAGGACCGCCTGACATGGCCGCATCCTCGCGCTCCCCGCTGGTGTTCGGATTCTCGCGCGCGCAGCTGATCGCCTTCGCGGTGATGCTGGCGCTGATCGTGGCCAGCCCGTTCGTATTGTATCCGGTGTTCCTGATGCAGGTGCTGTGCGCGGCGCTGTTCGCCTGCGCCTTCAACCTGATGATCGGCTATGTCGGGCTGCTGTCGTTCGGCCATGCCGCGTTCTTCGGCATGGGCAGCTACATCGCCGCCTGGACCATGAAGTTCTGGCATGTGGACGCCAGCATCGCGATCATCCTGGGCGGCCTGACCGGCGCGGCGCTGGGGCTGGTGATGGGCTACCTGGCGATCCGCCGCTCGGGCATCTACTTCGCCATGATCACCCTGGCGCTGGCGCAGATGGTGTATTTCTTCTGTCTGGAGGCACCGTTCACCGGCGGCGAGGACGGCATCCAGCAGGTGCCGCGCGGCCACCTGTTCGGCTTCATCGACCTGTCGAACGACATGACGATGTACTGGGTCGTCGCCGCGGTCTTCATCGGCGGCTTCCTGCTGATCCACCGCATCATCCACTCGCCGTTCGGCCAGGTGCTGAAGGGCATCCGCGAGAACGAGCCACGGGCGACCTCGCTGGGCTACCGCACCGACGACTACAAGCTGATCGCCTTCGTGCTGTCCTGCGCGATCTCCGGCGTCGCCGGCGGCACCAAGGCGCTGGTGTTCGGCATCGCGACGCTGACCGACGTGCACTACTCGACGTCGGGCGAGGTTGTGCTGACGACGCTGCTGGGCGGGCTGGGCACGGTATTCGGGCCGGCGATGGGCGCCGTGGTGGTGACGTCGATGGAGAACTACCTGGCGCAGTTCGGCGCCTGGGTGACGGTGACGCAGGGCGCGATTTTCATGATCTGCGTGCTGGCGTTCCGGCGCGGCATCATCGGCGAGCTGGCGGCGAAGCTGAAGCTGGCGCTGTAGCGCGCCTTGGGGCCGGGGTGAAACAGCCGATCCGCCGGTGCCGGCTGCGGTGGATCGGTTGTTCTGGCCCGGGCCGCTCAGGACGTTGATCCATGGGTGACGCCGCCTGCCGCGGTGAACTCATAGCGGGCCGGCGTGATGTCGAGCACGCTCCTGGCGCCGCTCTGCTGAAAGGCGGTCAGCGTGGAGTCCAGCAGGGTGTAGGTGCCCTCCAACGTGAGGTGCTGGACGCCCTTCGTGGCGCTGACGGCATACTCGTCGATATACAGCGGCGGCTTGCTCGCCCCCGCGGTATCCTGGACGATCCTGTTCAGGAATCCCTGGTTGGCGGTGTCGGCCTCGAGCGCGAACGTGGTCGCGGGACCCGTGCCGGTCGTGGTGGATGCAAACGACAACGACGTCAGTTGCAGATAGTCCGGCCCCGCGCCGGTGCTTTTCGCATGTGCCAGGGTGAATTCATTGGTCAGATCGGGATTGGTGGTCAGCACGAGTTCGGTCGTTTTGGTCATCGTTGCTTTTCCTTCTGGCCGGGATTCACCACGTCGCCGTGCCCGGCGGGGTGACTGGTGTCACAGGCGGGGCGTCACAGGCAGTGCGGACGGCATGACGCTGGTCGCGCCACGGGTATGACGGGCTGCCGCCGTCCGGCGCGGAACCACCGCGCGCGGCCGGCGCTTGGGGTCCGATGACCGGCCCGCCTCCGCTGATTCTGACCCTGGCGCTCGATCCGGAGTCGCAGGCGCGGTTCGATGCCCTGCGCAGCGCGCATTTTCCGCCGGAGCGCCGGTTCGTCGGCGCCCACGTGACGCTGTTTCACGCCCTGCCGGACGGCCCGGACATCGCGCCGGCGCTGCAGGCCGAGGCCACGGCCCGGGCGCCCTTCCCGGTTTCGGTGACCGGCCTGCGGTTCCTCGGGCGCGGTGTCGCGTTCGTCCTCGGGTCAGAGAGGCTGCACCGGTTGCGCGCCGATTTGCGATCCCGGTGGGCCGCGCGCCTGACGCCGCAGGACCGGCAAGCGTGGCAGCCGCACGTCACCATCCAGAACAAGGTGGCGCCGGCCGTGGCGAAGGCGCTGCATGCGGACCTGGCGGCGGGTTTCGTTCCGTTTGCGATCACTGCCGCCGGGCTGGCGCTGTGGCGATATCGAGACGGTCCGTGGGAGCCCGTGGGCGTGTTCCCGTTCGCGGCCGGCGCCTCCTTCAGGCCCGCACCACCTGGCGCTGCTGCACCCACAGCCACGTCACCGCCATGACGGCGACCATGATCAGCATGATGGACGCCTGGTTGAGCGGCAGCCAGCCCAGCCGCTCCTGCAGGAAGCCGGCCAGGAAGCTGGCGGTCGCGGTGGTGCCGAACACGAGGAAATCGTTCAGCGCCTGCGCCTTGCCGCGCTCGGACGGCCGGTAGCAGGTGGTCACCAGCGAGGTGGCGCCGATGAACAGAAAGTTCCATCCGACGCCGTTCAGCGTCAGGGCGATGCGGAAGTTCCACGCCTCGGTGCCCAGCAGCGCGACCGAGACCCCGGTCAGCAGGATACCGGCGCCCCAGGCCATCACGGCCAGGACGCCGAACCGGCCGATCAGGCTGCCGGTGAAGAACGAGGGGACGAACATGCCCATGACGTGCAGGAAGATCACCCAGTGCGCCTCGGTGTGCGGCAGCCCGCAGCCGACGATCGCCAGCGGCAAGGCGCCCATCAGGAACGACATGGTGCCGAAGGCAACCATCGCGGCAATGACCGCCGCGGCGTAGCGTGGCTGCGAGGCGATCTCCCGCAGGCTGCGGGGCGGCATGTCCGCGGCGAAGCCGGCCGACGCCGCCAGTTCCCGCATGGAGGGAAAGCGGATAAACGACATGATGGTGAATACCACGGCATGTACGCCGATCATCGCCAGGTAGGTGCCGAGGTAGATTGGCATCAGCTTGTCGTAGGACCACTGCACCACGGACGGGCCGATGATCCCCGCCACGACTCCGCCCGTCGTGACCCAGGAAATGGCCCGGGCGCGGTAGCCGGACGGCACCAGTTCGACGGCCGCGAAACGATACATCTGCAGGCTGGCGACGGCGTAGCCCAGAATCAGGCCGCCTGCGCACATCAGCGGCAGGCTGCCCCAGTACAGCCCCGCGCCGCAGGTGGACGCGCCCGCCATGCCGAACACCGATCCGAGCCGGAAGCCGAACCTCCGTCCCTGCCGTTGCATCAGCAACGCCGCCGGGAACACCCACAGCATGACTCCGAGGTGCTGCGCCGTCACCGGCAAGGTGGCCAGGCCGCGGTCCGGAAAGAAGGTGATGACCGAGAGCGCGGTGGCCGTGAACATCATTGTGTTGGCGGACTGGCCGATCGCCTGGCAGCAGATCAGAAGGACGAGATTCCGCTTCATGCTGCGCTCCAGGCGCAAGCCATGCCGTGTGGTCGTTTCCATGGAGCGGAAGCTTACCAAGGCTTCATCGGGATGCCAGGGCGCGGCAGGGCACGGCAGGCATGCGGATGCCCGGGCCGGTTCGGATGTGTATCAGGGAAGGACCGGGCGGAGCGAGGTCGTCTCTCTATCGTCATGGCCGGGCGTGTCCCGGCCATCTGCGCTTCGACGGCGGGGGGTGGATGGCCGGGACACGCCCTACGGGATGCACACATCTCGGAAACGGTCCGCCGCTGCGTTTCCCTTTCGTCATGGCCCGGCTTGTCCGGGCCACCTATTCCAGCACTTGTGCCGCGACAGGTGGCCCGGACAAGCCGGGCCATGACGGTGGTGGAACGCTCTTGGCGCCCAGGCAAGCACTTGATTGTACGGTCATTTCCGACTCGTTTCCAGGGTGTGTGCATTGCGTAGGGACACGCCCGGCCATGACGGTGAGGGAACGGCCACGGCGCCAAATCCTTCTCCGGCCGTCGTCTTATCCTGATATGCATGGGGACACGCCCGGCCATGACGGCGAGGCAACGGACCTGGACTGCTACTCGTCCGAGAGCAGTGCCTCTGCCGCGGACGACGGCACGGTGCCGGCAAACGGGTTGATCACCCTGCCCCCGAAGAGAACATCACCATCGGCAAGATCCTCGGCGCAACTGGCCTCGCCTGCCGTGGCGATCAACAAAGCGTCCCAATAGGAGGCCCGGCCACTTGAAGCAACCTGCAGCGCCTGGCGGACCGCGGGTTGGGATGGCGCTATGGTCGGAAACACACCCATCAGGTCGTTCGCGATACGGGCCGCGACCGCCCGCGGCAGCAGCCGCTTACGAGTTGCCGCTGCGCAAAATTCCGAGGCTCTTGTTGGATTTCGGGGTGGTGAGACGCTTCACCGCCCATCCGGAACCCGGCAGGACCCTTGAAAACCGCAACCGAGCGTCCCGGCAACGATCGGCGCGCGGCCAACAGTACGTTCGGAGGTCCGTTTCACCACCGGCCCATTTGCGTTCATCTGCGGTTCCTGCATCAGCCTGGCGGCGGGAGGGATGTTCCAACGCATATGTGCTGCTCCAAAGCAGAAATGGAACCGCAGATGAACGCAAATGCAGCGGGGCTGTTGCCCCAGCGGGGGCGCACGTCATCCGACAGGGCATTGTCGTGGACCTTTTCAACACGGTTCCGGTTGGATTGCGGGACCGTGGAACGCCTCACCCGACCACCCCGGAACCCGACAAGAGGCAATTCCGAAATCGATTGCAGCGTCAGGTAGCACGGCAGCCGGCGGGCGCCGCGGAGGATCGACCCGGCGATCTCATGCCGATGCCCGGCATCGCGGTCGACGCTGTGGAGCAGGATGTTTGTGTCAAGCGTGAAGGCATCATCGCTCATAGAGTTCGTCGCGATTGAAGGCGCCACCCAGCCGCCAGCCATGGTTCATTTCGGCTTCCAACCGCTGCCAGGCGGCCTCCTGTTCAGGCGTCAGGACACGCACGCGGCTCGCTGGAACAATTCGCGCAACAGGCCTGCCGTTGCGCGTCACGACGATCTCCTCGCCCGCCTCGACGTCGCGTATGCAACGGGCGAAGGACTGGTTGGCGTCGCGGAGGGTGAGGGTCCTGACCATGCCGAAAATGTAGCGCAACGCGCTCTACATTTCAATCAGGACGTCCGGTTGCGACAACAGCCAGGCACTGATCCCGGACCTGCTGGTTCGTCACCACGACAGGCCCGATTGGCCACCCGGCAGGCCGGCGCCGTCAGGAACGCTCGACGGGCCAGCCCGCGTCGACCAGTTCCTTGAACCCGCCCAGGTTCCGCACGTCCTTGAACCCCATGTCGAGCAAGGTCTTCCCCGCCAGCGCCGATCGGCCGCCCGACGCGCAGTACAGCAGGATCGGCCGGTCCTTGCGCAGCGCCGGCTCATGGGTCGGAACGGCCGCGTCGGCGCGGAATTCGAGCATGCCGCGCGAAATCGCCAGCGCGCCCTTGACCTTGCCGTTGGCGGCCACCTCCATCCCGTCGCGCACGTCGACGACCAGCGCGTCGCCGCTTCTGACCAGTTCCGACGCCTCGGCCGGAGTCACGGATGGAACAGCGGCCCGCGCGGCGGACATCAGGTCCTTCACGGTCATGGACATGGTGCGATGCCTCCAATTTCCAGCTCAGATGCAGCAGGACCTTACACCGATCGGGGCCAGGCTCAATGCCGTCCGCCGTTGCCTGGCGACGGATGCCGATCAGGTGCCGGGGCACCCGGGCGTCCGGAGCCGGGCGCTCCGCCGGCCCGGCCGGAGGACATTGACTGGAGGACATTGACTATGTTCTTGATCCGTTCAAGGCGTATCGGCTAGTGTCGCGGCATGACCAACGCCCCTCCGCTCCGTCCCGCCGATTCGACCGAGGTCGCCGATGCCCTGTCGCATGCGCTGCGATACGAGGGCACACGCCGCGTGCACCACGTCGATGACGCCATGGCGCGCATGACGGCCGAACGACTGATCCGGCACCTGGCGCACGCCGGCTTCGTGCTGATGCGGGAGGCGCCCAGCCCGGCGCCGACGACGTCCAACGCGCCGTCCTCGGTCGGTTGAGCATGGACAGCCTGCCTTACAGCAACGACCAGATCATCGACGCCGCCATGGCCCGCGGGCTGCATGCCGACGCCTGTCGCGACCACGCCCTGGTCGCCTGGGTCGTCATGTGGGATGCGCCCGCGTATCCCGAGCGGTTCATCGCCCGGCTGGCGACCAACGCGCCCTGCCCGTACGTCCTGGTCGCCGACACGCTGGCCGGCGTGCAGGCGCAGCTGCCACCCGGCGTGACCCGGTCGGAGCGGCAGCCCGCGGACCCGCCCGAGGTGGTTGAGATCTGGTTTGCCGGATAGGGGCATGGCGCCCCACGCCCTGCCGGCAAGCGGCCGTCCATGGAATGATCGTGGCGAGGCTGACAGCCCGGACCGCCCCTATCCAGGCGCCGTCCAGCGGCAGGAATCCATCTCAGCGCCCGAGCAGCGCGACGAGCTGCGGAACGTAGTCCTGACCGTGGCCGGAGCCCACCGCGCTCTCCAGCGTCTGGCCGATGGCATCGGCGATCGTGTGCCGCACGCCCGCCTCGGAGGCGGTTTCCCGGTAATAGGCGAGATCCTTGGCGGCATTGCTGATGGAAAACGGCACGTCGGACGGGTCGCGGGTCAGCATGAACGGGCTCAGCCGCTGCAGCGCGACCCCTGCCCCGCCGCCTTTCGCCAGCACGTCGACCAGCACGGCCGGATCGACCCCGGCGTGTCCGGCATGTGCCGCGGCCTCGGCCAGCAAGGTCATGAAGCCGATCGAGACGTAGTTGTGCAGCAGCTTCATCCGGTGCCCGGCGCCGATGGGCCCGACATGGGTGACGTTCTCGGTGAAGCTGTCGAGCAGCGGCTGGACCTCGGCCAGCACCGCGGGGTCGCCGCCCACCAGCAGGTTCAGCGTACCCTCGTGCGCATGCTTCGCCAGCCGGGTCATCGGCGCATCCAGGAACCGCCCGCCCTTCTCCGCCACCGCTTGCGCCATCCGCAGGGTCGAGCTTGGCATCGCGGTCGAGCAGTCCACGATGATCGTGCCGGGCTGCAATGTCTCCAGCACGCCGGCCGGGCCGGCCAGCACCGCCTCCACCTGCGGTGAGCCGGTCACGCACAGGATGACGACGTCAGCCTCGGCTGCCACGGCGGCGGCGGTCGGACGCACCTGGACCCCGGCCGCCAGCAGTTCGTCGAGGGGACGGTTGCCGGGGTGATCCATGACGGTCAGCGGGAAGCCCCGCTTCACCACGTTGCGGGCGATGCCGTGGCCCATCAGGCCGATGCCGATCATCCCGATTGCCTGGGTCATGCCGCTCCTCCCACCGGTGGCGCCTGTCTGCGGGATTCGTCATCTTCGCCGCCGGGCGTGTCAAGTTGCCGGCCGGCCGCGCCGCCGCAGGGCGGTGCCGTGGCGCGGCGATCCGGACGATGCGACGCCAGGCATCGCCAAGTGGCCGGATCGGTGGAACTGCCTGCCCCGACCGCGCCATCCGCACGGGGCTGCTCACTATCCCCCTGATCCCCTGTGGCCCTCCCCAATCCTCAGACCATCTCTGTGCGAACAGAAATACGCCATCAACCACGCTGTCCTCACTCGGGAGGCACCCTCTCGGATCACACCCGTGCCAAGCCACGGCGCTCACAGCCCTCCCCAAACCGCAACGGCCGTGGGACATCACGCCAACGCCGCTATCGAACAGGCTCGCCGCCCGCCGCCGGCCCTCACCAGCCCGCCTGCGCGCTTTCGATCGCCGCCGGCACCGCCTCGGCCAGCCGATCGTGCCCGGCGGGATGGTCCGGGCGGATGAAGCCGTAGGTGGGGTACGCCGAGGCCCCCATCCGCTCCGCCGGCGGCCACCAGACGCGCACCAGGCTCCAGTCGCCGTCCTCGGACACGTCGATCACCGGCTGGTCCTGGGTGACGTGGTGATGCTGCCAGTTGGCCTGGATCACCAGGATCCGCCGTCGCGACAGCACCCGCGACACCACCGCCACGTGCCCGTCCGGCAGCCGCCGGGAGGGACGGAACACCAGCAGGCTGCCAGTCTCCGGCCGGGGGCCGCGGTCATAGCGTCCCGCCGCCTGCCACCACCAGCCGGCGGCCGGGCCGGACAGGGCGACGCCGGTCAGGGCGCGGGCGAACGGCGCGCACTCGACCGCCGCGCGCACGCCGGTATCCCGGCTGCCGCAGGCGGCCAGCGCCAGGCAGAGCAGCGGCACGGCGAGCGCAACGGCTCGGCGCATGGCAGGTCCCTGCTTCGGGCGGTCAGGCGGACGTCAAATCCCCTTGGGCATCCCCCTTGGGGCGCGGCAGGCCCAGCAGGGTGTGCAGCACGTAGCCGGTGTGCGCGCCGACGGCGGGGCCGGTCCAGCGCACCACGTCCTCGGGCCGCTCGCCGTCCAGGCGGATCGTCGGCCCCGGATGCAGGGTCGGGCCAATGAGAGGGTCGTCCACGTCCTGCACCGCCTGCCGGGCGCGGAAATGCGGGTCCGCGGCGCAGTCGGCGATGTCGAACAGGCGCGAGCACGGCACCTCGGCCGCTTCCAGCGTGGCTTCGGCGTCCTTCGCCGGCAGCGTCCTTGTCCAGGCGGCGATCGCCGTATCCAGCGCGTCGCGGTTCTGGCAGCGCAGCCCGTTGGTGGCGTAGGCCGGATTGTCGGCCAGTTCCGGGCGGCCGATCGCAGCCATCAGCCGGCGGAAGATCAGGTCGGAGTTGCCGGCGACGCACAGCCACCTGCCATCCGCGCAAGGATAGGTGTTGGTCGGCGAGGCGGTGGCGATCGCCGCCCCCGCCGGCTGGCGAATCCGGCCGTCCATGGCGTATTCCGGCAGCATCCCCTCCATCAGGCTGAACACGCTGTCCACCAGGTTGACGTCGACGATCCGGCCGCGCCCTGTGCCGGTGGCGTCGCGCTGCCACACCGCCGACAGCAGCCCGATGGCGGCATACAGCCCGGCGAGGTCGTCGCTGATGGAAATGCCGCAGCGCGGCGGCGGCAGTTCGGTGGCGCCGCCGGGATGCGCGGTCAGGTGCCGCAGGCCGCCGATGGCCTCGCCGATGGCGCCGAACGCCGGCTTGTCGCGGTACGGGCCATCCTGGCCGTAGCCGGAGATGCGGGCGATCACCAGCCGCGGATTGACCGCGTGCAGCACCTCGGGGCCTATGTTCAGCCGCTCCAACTGGCCGGCGCGCAGGTTCTCGACCAGGACGTCGGCGCGGGCGACCAGTTGCAGCAGCGTGTCGCGCTGTCGTTTCAAGTCCAGTTCGATGCAGAGTTTGTTGCGGCCATGGATGCTGAACCAGACCGAGTGCCCATCCTTCGCCGCGCCCCAGCCGCGGAACGGATCGCCGCCCGGCGGCTCGATCTTGATCACCTCGGCGCCCAGATCGGCGAGGATTCGGGTGCAGAACGGCGCGGCAATATAGTGGCCAATTTCGAGGACTTTCAGCCCGTTGAGCGGCGGCGTGCTCATGTCTGGCGCCTGTCCTGTCCAAAAAGAAAAGTTATCCAGAGAAAAAACGGTTTGTACACGGCTTTGTTAACCTTCCATTAATGTTTTGCCTATACACAGGATTTCGACATCGCAAAGGCGATGTCCTGTTTCCTCCCCGAATGTCGCGCCCAGACGCGCGCGACGAACTCAAGCGGTGCGGCCCTCCCCCGGTCGCACCGCCTTTTTTTACCGCGGCTGGCGGGCCTGTCGAGAATCGGCGGTCCTGCCGGCTCTTTCCTCGCCGCGTGGCCCGCCGCATCATCGGCCCAAGACAAACGAATGGGGAGTGATGCTGATGGACGCTCATGTCGCCGCCTTGGCGCGCGCGGCCGGCCTGGACAAGGCGCTTGCCGAGTTTCCCGACGATGTCGAAGCCGCCGCGGCGCAGGCGCTGCACAACGCGCACGTGATCCGGATTCCCACCGCCCCCGCGGCCGAGCCCTGGCCGCCGATGCGCCCGGGGGTTGGCCTGGGGGATACCCTGTGACCGCGCCGCACTGGCTGGCGGCGGCCGAAATCGCCCATGCCTACGCCGCGCGGACGCTGTCGCCGGTGGAACTGCTGACGGCGCTGCTGGCGCGAATCGAGTCGCTGGACCCGACGCTGCACGCCTTTGTCCGGCTGGACGCCGACGCGGCGATGCAGGCGGCGCGGGTTGCCGAATCCGAGATCGCCGCCGGGCGCGGCCGCGGGCCGCTGCACGGCATCCCCGTCGGCGTCAAGGACATCATCGACGTCGCCGGGCTGCCGACGACCTGCCACTCGCGCATCCTGCTGGACAACGTCGCCGCGGCGGACGCGGCAGTGATCGCGAGGCTGCGCCAGGCCGGGGCGATCATCATCGGCAAGCTGTCCACGCACGAGTTCGCCCTGGGCGGGCCAAGCTTCGACCTGCCGTTCCCGCCGGCGCGCAACCCGTGGAATCCGGCGCATCATCCGGGTGGGTCGTCGTCCGGCTCCGGCGCCGGGGTGTGCGCGGGGTTGTTCCCGCTGGCGCTGGGCTCCGACACCGGCGGGTCGGTGCGCAACCCGGCCAGCGCCTGCGGCATCGTCGGACTGAAGCCGACCTATGGGCTGGTGTCGCGGCGGGGGGTGTTCCCGCTGTCGTACACGCTGGATCATGTGGGGCCGTTGGCCCGCACCGTGGCCGAGGCCGCACTGCTGCTGGATGGCATCGCCGGGCACGATCCGGCCGATCCGGGCAGCACGCCGGCGCCGGCACGGCAGTTCGGGCGGCTGCTCGACCGCGGCGTGCGCGGCCTGCGCATCGGCTTCATCCGGCATTTCCACGAGCGCGACATGCCGGCGCATCCCGAAGTCGCCGCCGCGCTGGAGGACGCCGCCCGGGCGCTGCAGGCCGAGGGCGCGGAAATCCGCACCGTCACCCTGCCCAGCCTGACCGAGTTCGCCGGCATCAACCGGGTGATCCTGTGCAGCGAGGCGTGGTCGATCCACGCGCCGTGGCTGCGCGCGCGGCCCGGCGACTATGGCCAGTTGACCCGCCGGCGGCTGCTGCCGGGCGCGTTCATGACCGCCGGCGACTATGTCGGCGCCCAGCGCCGTCGCACCCAGGTGATCGCCGCGGTCGAGAACTGCCTGCGCGACGTGGACGTGCTGCTGTGCGCCAGTTCGATGGACCCGGCCAGCCGGCTGGATGATGCCGAGGAGACCGCGCGCACCTATTCCCGCCAGGCACGCACGCCGTTCAACGTCACTGGCCATCCGGCGGTGGCGATGATGGCCGGGCTCAGCCGCGGCGGACTGCCGGTTTCGCTGCAGCTTGCCGGGCGGTATCATGACGACGCAACGGTGCTGCGGGTCGCCGCCGCGTATGAACGGGCGACGGCCTGGCACGAGAAGAAGCCGCCTATCGGCTGAGAAGGAGGAAGATGAGCCAGGGACGCCTGCCCCCGGGACGCCTGCCCCCGGGACGCCTGCCCCCGGGACGCCTACCGGACGCCGGCCCGACGTCGCGCGTGTACTTCTCGCAGCGGCTGCGGATGCATTACGTCGATTGGGGCAACCCGGACGCGCCGCCGCTGATCCTGCTGCATGGCGGGCGCGACCATTGCCGCAACTGGGATTGGGTCGCAGCGGACCTGCGGCGGGATTACCACGTGATCTGCCCGGATTTGCGCGGGCATGGCGATTCGGCGTGGTCGGCCTCGGGCAGCTACAGCATGGCGAACTATATCTATGACCTGGCGCAACTGATCCACCAGCAGGGGCTGGCGCCGGTGACGATCGTTGCCCACTCGCTGGGCGGCAACATCGCGCTGCGCTACACCGGGATCTATCCGGACAACGTCGCCCGGCTGGTGGCGATCGAGGGGCTCGGGCCGGGGCCGCGCTCGCACGCCGAGGCGGATCGCCTGCCGATGGACGAGCGGATGCGGCGCTGGATCGACGAGCAGCGCGCCAACGCCGGCCGCCAGCCGCGGCGCTATCCCAGCCTGGAAGCGGCGTATGCGCGGATGCAGGAGGAGAACAAGCACCTGACTCCCGCGCAGGCGCTGCACCTGACGCAGTACGGCGTCAACCAGAACGAGGACGGCACCTACAGCTGGAAGTTCGACCACTACGTCCGCGTCTGGCCGCCGTATGACATGACGCGCGAGGCGATTGCCGGGCTGTGGGGCGCGATCACTTGCCCGACCCTGCTGGTCTACGGCACGGAAAGTTGGGCGACGAACCCGGCCGAGGACGGGCGGCTGGCGCATTTCCGCAACGCGCGGGTGCTGGCGGTGCCGAAGGCCGGGCACTGGGTGCACCACGACCAGTTGGCGTTCTTCCTGCGGGAGGTGCGGGCGTTCCTGGCGGCATGAGCGCGGGGAGGATGTTGCTGGCCGAAGCACGGGACGGCGGGCGGCTGGAGCGGCGCGGCGTCTGGGCGGCACGGCGACGGCGATCCTGTAGCCGGACGAGTGGTGAGCGGAGGGGCGTGATGGTGATCGTTTTCGGCTCGATCAATCTGGACCTGAGTTTCAGCCTGCCGAAGATCCCGGCGGCGGGTGAGACGGTGCTCGGCCCGGCGGTGCGCATCGCGCCCGGCGGCAAGGGCGCCAACCAGGCGGTGGCGGCGGCGCGGGATGGCGCGAGCGTGGCGATGGCAGGGGCCATTGGCAACGACCCACTGGGCGCCGGGGCGCTGGCGCTGCTGCAGCAGGCGGGCGTGGACCTGGCGCGGGTGAAGCAGGCCGAGGCCAGCACCGGCTGCGCGGCAATTGCCGTCGATCCTGTGGGCCACAACGCGATCGCCGTCGGGTCGGGGGCCAATCTGGCGGTGGCGGCTGCCCAGGTCGAGGACGCCCTGCTGGGCCCGGCGGCGACGCTGGTGCTGCAGATGGAGGTGCCGGGAGAGGAGACCGCGGCGTTGATCGCCCGTGCTCGGGCGCGGGCGGCGCGGATCATCCTGAACCTGGCGCCGGCGGCCGCGCTGCCCGAGGCGGCGCTGCGGGCGGTGGACGTGCTGGTGGTGAACGAGTCGGAAGGCGCCTGGCTGGCCGGGCACCTGGGCTGCGGCGCCTCCGCCGCGGCGCTGCGGGGGCGGCTGGGAGGCCCGGCGGTGGTGCTGACCCGCGGCGAGGACGGCGCCGAGGTTGCGGGCAAGGAAGGAAACTGGCTGGAGCCGGCGCGGCAGGTCGTTGCGGTTGATACCACGGCGGCGGGCGATTGTTTCGTCGGCGTTCTGGCTGGCCAGTTGGACCAGGGACGAACGCTGGCCGCCGCCGTCCGTCGCGCCAGCGCCGCCGCGGCGCTGTGCTGCACCCGGGCGGGGAGCCAGGGGAGCATTCCGTTGCGGGCGGAGACGGACGGGTTCATCGAAGCTGGATGAGACATGCTGCCGGCCGGATCGAGACGTCGAGCCGATCAGACCCGGCGGCGCCTGATGCCGTCCTTGAGCACGGCGGTGTTGAAGTTCATCAGCAGACCGAGCGGGATGCGGCTGAGGCGGAGGTGGGTCAGAAGCTGGGCCTCGTGGACGGGAAGGATCTGGTCGACGGACTTGATTTCGACGATCAGGCTGTTGTCGATCACAAGGTCGATGAGGAAGCCGCAGTTCAGTTCGGTTGCCTTGTAGCGAAGCGGGAGTCGAGACTGGCGCAGGAACGGTATTCCCGCCTGTTGGAGTTCGTAGCACAGGCATTCTTCATAGACCCGTTCCAGCAGGCCAGGGCCGAGCTGGCGATGTACCTCGATCGCGAGGCCGATAACCCGCCAGCTCAGATCGTGATCTTCGTTATTGCACATGGGGAATCTTAGTGGCTTAGTGTCTTTGTGTTAAACATAACGGTGCAAGGTTAACGAAGTGTAAACGGAGGCACTGACCGTGCGACATCGGCGCCGACGGGGGCGTGTTGAGCCTGGGCTTTAACACAAAGACATTAAGCCACTAAGTTCAACTTGCGGGTTCAGGGACGGTGCGGTTGCAGATATTGATGAAGGCTTCGCCTCCTTCAAACCTATCTGCTCAACTCCCGCGTCATCTCATCGATGCCGTTTACCGTCAGCGGATACATCCGATGCTGCATCAGGTCGTTGACCATCGTGATCGACCGCACATGCCCCCAACTCTGTTTCGGCGTCGGGTTCAGCCACGCCGATCGGCGGTAGTGGGAACACAGGCGGTCGAGCCAGACGGTGCCGGGTTCCTCGTTGTAATGCTCGACCGAGCCGCCGGGCATGGTGATCTCATACGGACTCATGGCGGCGTCGCCGACGATGATCAGCTTGTAGTCGGGGCCGTAGGTGCGCAGGACCTGCCAGGTGGGGATGGTTTCCTCGAAGCGGCGGCGGTTGTGCTTCCAGACTTTCTCATAGGGGAAGTTGTGGAAGTAATAATACTCCAGGTGCTTGAACTCGCTGCGGGCGGCGGAGAACAACTCCTCGGTCAGTCGGATGTGGTCGTCCATCGAGCCGCCGACATCCAGAAACAGCAGCACCTTCACCGTGTTGTGCCGCTCGGGCACCATCTTCAGGTCCAGCGTGCCGGCGTTGTTGGCGGTGGATCGGATCGTGTCCGGAAGATCGAGCTCGGTCGCGGCGCCCTGGCGGGCGAAACGGCGCAGGCGGCGCAATGCCAGCTTCATGCCTCTCGTGCCAAGCTCGACCGTGTCGTCCAGGTCGCGGTACTCACGCTTGTCCCACACCTTGATGGCGCGGCGGTGGCGGGATTCGTCCTGGCCGATGCGCACGCCTTCGGGGTTGTAGCCATAGGCGCCAAAAGGCGAGGTACCAGCAGTGCCGATCCATTTGGAGCCGCCCTGGTGGCGGCCTTTTTGTTCCGCAAGGAGTTCCTTCAGTCGGTTCATTATCGCATCGAAACCGCCGAGCCCCTTGATCTGCTCCATCTCCTCGGGCGTCAGCAGCTTTTCCGCCAGCTTGCGCAGCCATTCCTCGGGAAGGTCCTGGACCTCGACGCCCTCGGGCGGTTCCAAGCCCTTGAAGCACTCGGCGAACACCCGGTCGAACTTGTCGAGGTGCCGCTCGTCCTTCACCAGCGTGGCGCGGGCGAGGTAGTAGAAATCATCAACACTATATTCCGTGACGCCGGCCTTCATCGCACCGATCAGCGTGAGATATTCGGTGATCGACGCCGGCAGGCCGGCGGAGCGCAGGCCGAGGACGAGGTGCGCGAACATCTATCCTCCCCTGCGGGCGAGGAACGCCAGGCGCTCGAACAGGTGGACGTCCTGCTCGTTCTTCAGCAGCGCGCCGTACAGCGGCGGAATGACCAGGTGCTTCTCGTTGGTGCGCAGCGCCTCGGGCGGCAGGTCCTCGACCATCAGCAGCCTGAGCCAGTCGAGCAGTTCCGAGGTGGCGGGCTTCTTCTTCAGGCCGGGCACCTCGCGGATCTGGAAGAACACGTTCAGCGCCTCGCGCGCCAGGTCCTTGCGGATGTCAGGATAATGCGCCTGCACGATCCGTTCCATGGTCGGCCGATCGGGGAAGCGGATGTAGTGGAAGAAGCAGCGGCGGAGGAAGGCGTCGGGCAGCTCCTTCTCGTTGTTGGAGGTAATGATCACCACCGGCCGCTGCTTCGCGACGATCGTCCGGCGGGTCTCGTAAACGAAGAACTGCATCCGGTCGAGTTCCAGCAGCAGGTCGTTGGGGAACTCGATGTCGGCCTTGTCCACCTCGTCGATCAGCACGACCGTCTGCTCGGCAGAGTCGAACGCGTCCCACAGCTTGCCGCGGACGATGTAGTTGCCGATGTCGTGCACCCGCGGGTCGCCGAGCTGGCCGTCGCGCAGGCGGGAGACGGCGTCGTACTCGTACAGGCCCTGCTGCGCCTTGGTGGTGGACTTGATGTGCCACTCGATCAGCGGCAGCCCGAGGGACTGGGCGACCTCATGCGCGAGGACGGTCTTGCCGGTGCCGGGCTCGCCCTTCACCAGCAGCGGCCGTTGCAGGGTGACGGCGGCGTTGACCGCCACCTCCAGGTCGCGGGTCGCGATGTAGTTCTCGGTGCTTTTGAATCCGGCCACGCCTTGGGTCCTCTCGTTGTTGGGAGGAGTTTCGGGGGATTGGCGGCGTACGGCAAGTGGCTTTACAGGGCGCGGCGGCGGATGCCGTGCTTGAGGGAGACGGTGTTGAAGTTGAGCAGAAGGCCGACGCGGCAACCACTGAGCCGCAGGTACGTCTGCAGCTGCGCTTCGTGCAGGGGGAGGATCGTTTCGACTGCCTTGATTTCCAGCAGGACTTCGTTGTCGACGATCAGGTCGGCGCGGTAGCCGCAATCGAGCATGACGCTGTCATAATGCAGGGACAACGCGACCTGGCGGGCGTACGGGACGTTGTTGTGGTCGAATTCGTACCAGAGGCAGCGTTCGTAGACGCTCTCCAGCAGGCCGGGGCCGAGGTGGGTGTGGACGCGCATGGCGAGGCCGATGATCTGACCGGTCAGAGCCGGATTGTGGGTCAGGGACATGGGGGTAGCCTGGCGGGGATTGGTTAAGCTTGGGTTAACGGGGCCGTGGAAAGGGCAGGCGTGGTGGATGGAAATCAAGCGAACACGGAGTTACACGGTGTTTGCACGGAGTTTCGCAGAGTCTTCTGGGGGATAGCGGCCTGATCGGCTCATTGCCGAGGTCCGGTCATTCAGGCGCTTCGCGCGAAGCGTGCTGTTTCTTGCCTGCCATGAAAATGACAGGTGACGCATGGGCCGCCAAGCGCCAGAGCGGAGGCGGCAGACCAAGCGGAAATCGCAAGCAGTCACGGCAACAAGCTATGCCGCAATCGGCTGCGCCGGGCTTCGGCAAGCATGGTACGGCATTCGATTCGCCGGGGCAAAATCACGTGCAGCTGCCTGAAAACATGCTTCATCATGCCCAGTCGCCCGAAAACCTGCTTTGCACAGCTTGGCAGGCCCGGCATGATGACGGTTCCGCTGGCATCCTCATTGCCAGTTGTCCCGAAGCCGGTGCAGCCAGCAGGTCGACTCTGCGGAACTCCGTGCGAACACCGTGAAACTCCGTGTCCGCTTGATTGCCGCCCCATCCACCACCCCGCCGCATCCCCATCACGCACAAATCAAGCCGCCACGCCCTCCACCGGCGCCAACGCCTCCCGCCCGCGGATCATGTCCGACGCCTTCTCGGCAATCATCATCGTCGAACTGTAGGTATTCGCCGACGGCATCGACGGCATCACCGACGCATCCACCACCCGCAGCCCCTGCAGCCCGTGCACTCGCAACTCATCATCCACCACCGCCGTTTTGTCCGTCACCGGACCCATCCGCGCGGTGCCGATCAAATGATACGCTGTAGAACCGTATTGCCGTGCGTAGTCCAGCCACTCCTCATCCGTCCGCACCGCCGGCCCCGGCAGCACGTCCGCCGCGAAATACGGTTCCAGCGCCTTGGTGTGCAGCAGCCGGCGCGCCCAGTGCATGCCCTTCACCAGCACCCTCTGGTCCATCGGGTCGGTCAGGTAGTTCGGCTGGATCACCGGATCCTCGAACGGGTTGACCGAGCGGGCACGGACATGGCCGACGCTCTCCGGCCGGTGCTGCCACACGCCGCAGGTCATCCCGGGATAGTCGTCCAGCAGCCCGACGAAGCCCGCCTTGTAGCTCGCGGGGCTGAACACGCCCTGCAGATCCGGCTGCCGCATCGTGTCCTCGGTCTTCCAGAACCAGTGCACGATCGACGGCGCCACCGCCAGGATGCTCGGCCGACCCAGCATCCAGCGCGCCACCTGCGCCGCCAGCCCCGGGCCGCGCGCCATCTCGTTGATGGTGCGCGCGTTCTTCACTCGTGCGACAATGCGCGTCGAGTAGTGGTCGCGGAAATTCTCCCCCACCGGCAGATCCGCCACGACCGGCACGCCAAGCTGTTGCAACAGCCAGGCCGGCCCGACGCCGGAGATCTGCAGCAGCTTCGCGGTATTCACAGTACCCGATGAAACTATCACTTCTTTGCGAGCAAACACCTCCCGCCGCACCGACGGGTCGCGGTCGTGCACATAGCCCACCCCGGTCGCCTTGGTGCCCTCGAACAAAATCCCGCAGGCGCGGGCCTCGGTCCGCACCGCCAGCCGCCCGGTTTCGCGTGCCGGGTACAGGAACATCCGCGCCGCCGAGCGCCGGTAGCCGCCCTGGATCGCCCGCTGGAAATAGCCGACGCCCATCTGCTCGTCGCCGCTGTTGTAATCCTGGCAGCGCGGGATCCCCAGTTCCTGAGCGCCGGTCATGAACGCCTCCATCACCGGGTGGATCCAGTCGTTGTCGGTGATCGGCAGCACGCCGTCGCGGCCGTGGACGCGGTCGTCGCCGCTGCCGATGCGCTTCTGGCTGCGCTGGAAGTAGGGCAGCACGTCGACATAGCCCCAGCCGCGGTTGCCGCGCTGCGCCCAACTGTCGAAATCCGCCCGCTGGCCGCGATTGTAGACCATGCCGTTGATCGAACTCGACCCGCCCAGGACGCGGCCCTGCGTGGTGGGGATGCGGCGGCCCTTGATGCCCTCGCCGGGTTCCGTCTGGAACTGAAACGTATAACCGGGATTGAACAACATCTTAATGAAACCAGCCGGAATGTGAATGTAAGGATGCCGATCGGCCGGGCCGCATTCCAGGACGCAGACAGTCACGCCGGGGTCCTCGGTCAGGCGGCGGCACAGCACCGAACCGGCGGCGCCGCTGCCGATGATGACATAATCGAACATATCCGCCATGACTTTCCCCCTGGCTCCCGTTGGACGCCGGTTGTTTGCTCCGCGGCGTGTTCCATCCTAAGCTGGGGGCTCAGACCAATCCAAGCAGAGCGAGGTTCGCGCATGGAGTATGTCTGCGACGCACCGCACAAACGGACCTGGTTCCGCCTCATGACCGAGGGTGAAGCGGTGGCGGAGTCGCTGGAAATGCGGCACGCAGTGGAGAAACACTACCGGCGGGAGAGGGAACGCGCCATCGAGGCTTTCCAGCCCAGGACGTCGGTGTTCATCGAGCAGGACATCGGCAAGGAGGACCATATCCGCCGATCCATGCCGCTGTTCCTGACGTTGCGTGACGAGGAGGGGAAAGCGCTGGTCACGGCCATGCTGCCGCCGAAGGGCAAGGGCAGCGGCGGCTGCATCATCGTCGGCCCCGGCAACACCGACCCCTACCCCGAGCACGCCGACGCCATCAAGGCGCTGGCGGACCATTACCGCATCACCCTGGACCGGGTGAGTTGCTACCCCTATCGTCGCTGAAAACCAGAACGGGAGGACGGGTCATGGCCATCACGCTGGAGCAATTCGCCGCCGATTGTCGCGCCGCGCTGACGCAGGCGCCGGGCACGCCGGGGCGGGAGAAGGTGCGTGAGCTGGTGGCGCGGGCGCTGGCGGATGCGGATTTCGTCGCGACCTATATTCCGCCCGGCACGCCGGAGCGGCACCTGCTGTACGAAGACCCCGAACTCGGCTTCGCCATCCTGGCGCACGGCTATGTCGGGGCGAAAGGCAGCGCGCCGCATGACCATGGCCCCTCCTGGGCAATCTACGGCCAGGCCGCGGGCGAGACGATCATGACCGACTGGGAATGCCTGGCGCGGCCGACCGACAGCGTGCCGGGGAAGGCGGCGTTCGTGCGGGACTATGTGATGAAGCCGGGGGATGCGTATCTGTATGACGTCGGCGTGCTGCACTCGCCGGAGCGCAAGGGCGACACGCGGCTGCTGCGGATTGAGGGCCTGAACATGGCGAAGGTCAGGCGGTTCCCGTACCAGGCGGTGGCGGAGAAGGCGGCGGTGGCGTAGCGGGGCCTGGCGATACCCGTTGCCACTCCGTCGTCGTTCCATCATTTGTTTTTAGGAATGATCTCCCGCTCCTCGATCACATAGGTCTTGATCCGGCCAATGAACAGTGCGCCGTCATCAGTCAGCGTCTTCATCTCCGGCGTGGCGGCGGCGTGCCGGAAGCTGTCCAGGTCATCGTACCAGAGTTCCGCGATGCCATCGACCGCCATGTCGGTTTCCGGAATGTCGGGGCGGGTCAGGCTATCGAGAATATGCGACTGCACGTAGCGGCGGATGCCGGGAACGGCGAGCGCCAGCGGCGCATGGATCTCGTACAAGCGGCGCACGAACGCCTCATGGCTGATGCCGTCCTTGCGCGTCAGCAGGCTGAGCACTTTGATCATGACGTTTCTCCCGATGTCGTCCGCCCGTCAGTTCAGACCGGATGATCGGCCTCTGCAAGCGGCCGGGCCCGTCGTCGCAGGGACACTGCCCGCGCCCTGTCCCTGGGTCACTGCGTCGGCGGCAGGCGGCCTGCCGATTCGTCGGACCGCGCCTCCACCCGCGTCTCGAAATGACCCTGCCGACCGGTCGTACCGTCCCGCCACCGGCGGATGCCCCCGCACCGCCGCGCAGCATGCCGCCATCGCTCACCGGCGTCCCGTTGCATCCGTTGAGCAGCCTCCGGTCATGGGCGACGCCGATGCTCTCGACCACGCCGTCCGCGCCCATGCGGCAGACGACCAAGACGCCCGGGACGGCCGGCGGTGCCCCGGGTCACCCAGCCGGCGGCACAGGCGAAGCGGGCAAACCCGGACACCGGGGCCCGTGAAACGTCTCGTGACCCGGGAAGCAGGGGAGAAGCCGCCACAACGGAGGATGCCACCCGCATCAACGATCACAACGGCAAGCTGCTTCGAGGCCCCAGTCACGCGCGCTGTGGGGCAGGATGCGGTCGATATCGTCCTCGGCTCCGCCCACCAGCCGATAATTCAATGCTCGGCAGCCAACCGTGCTCGCAAGCGCGTCATCGCGGCCTGATGCAGAGCTTCGCTGTCTTCAGGAGTTGCCACTGTCACATAGCGTCCCGCTGCTATATCGGCATCGGCCCGTTCGGCCATCCCGGCGATCTCATCCTCGGCGTCCAGGTGATCGGCATACAGGCGTAGGGCTTCTACGATATAGTCCGCCTTGGACGCGGCTCGCCCTTCGGCAATTTGCCGATCGATGGCGGACTGGACGTGGTCCGGTAGATGAACCTGCACGATCACCATGGTTGCCTCCGGTTGCGGTGGGATAGTCGGCAGCCTCGTTGGCTGGACCGCGTAAGACGATTTACCGGATTTTGCAGCCGAAGTCCCACTATGGACTACTGATTGCCGGCGTTCGAGCATGATCATGCCATCCAAGGGCATCGTTCGGCAGGGCCGTCGATCAGGTCCCTCAGTTCCTGGTTCTGCCGCGGCTTGCCGGCCGAGGCACTGGCGACGTTCAGGATTTTCCCCCGCAGCGGCAGCACCGCCTGGGTCTCGCGGTTGGGCGCCTGCTTGGCCAGGCCGTCATGCGTGACGGCAGCCACGGGATTGTAAAGTGTCAATCGGCATTCAAACGGGACTCCGGATCGACGTTCAACTGGGACCCCTTTCGTTGCTATGTTGATGGGACCATGACAGCAGTCACGCGCCGGGTGGGCATTGCCATGACACTGAGGCGTCGACAGACATCGGACGCATTCAAGGCGGATTGGCATCACGCCGTTACGCCGTACAGAACGGGCCAGCGCTACGCCGGTGATCGCCTCAGGCAGGAATTCTCATTTGCCTGGCTCCTGCGCGGCGTCGCGTCATTGCAGGATCGCCGCCACCACCGGCTCGAAAGCCGCCTGGCCACATTCCGTGCGGATGCGTTGTGCCGCACCGGCACGAAGCTGGTTCCACAAGGTCTCGGACTGATAGAGCGTGACCACCAGATCCGCGAAGGTTCCAGGGTCCGTCTGGTCGACCGCAAGCATATCCTGCCAGTTCTCCCATCCAAGCTGTTGCCGCAGCAGTTCCGTGGCGACGATGGGTATCCCCTGGGATGCCGCCTCGTGCAGCTTGTACGGTATCCCGGCGGCAAAGCGTGTCGGGGCGACGAAAACGCGATGCGCGTCATACAGCGGCGTCATGTCGGCGACCTCGCCGCGCAGCGTGACGCGGGGATGATCCTGAAACCGGCCGAGATTGACATCAGGCGCCACGAAGCCGGCGATCGTCAGGCGTGTCTCATAGCCGAGTTGCTGTTCAACCCGCGGCAGCACCTCGTCGACGAACCAGCACAGCGAATCGAAGTTTGGCGAGTCCATCGTATGCAGTGCACCGACGAACAGCAGGCCGGCACGACCGCGCCAGTTGCGGGGAGTCAGCGCCAGGCGCCTGACATGACCAAGCACACTGACATCGGACAGGCCGAGCGTCCGGATCCGGGCAGCCTCTTGCCGGTTCACCGAGACGATGTGCCGGCAAAACGCCGCGTTGCGCAGTTCATCGCGCAGCGACTGGTCCGCGTCGAACCGCTCGGCCGTCCTGAGCACGTCGCGCTTCTGCGCCTCACGCGTCGCACCCAGCGCTTCCGTGTCCAGCACGATGCGCGGCTGACCCATTGCCTCCATGCCGATCGCCTCCAGCATCGGCCGGACCAGGTCCAGGTTGTGCGTCCGCGCGATCCAGATGGTGGTGTAGTAGCCGCGCCGATCCCGCAGGAACGAGTCGAGGTCGGTCAGGCTGCGGTCGTGCATCACCTCGACGGTGTCGGGAAAATCCCCATAAACCGCGGCCAGGCTGTAGCGGTTGGGATGGATCGGATACACCGTGACATGGTAGCCGAGCCGCGCCATGGCCCGGACCACGTCGTTCGACCGAACGAAGCCGGAGCCCAGGCGGCGCAGCGGCACCTGGTCCTCGATCAGCAGCACCCGGCCGCGCGTCTGGCTGGCCGATCGGGCAAACAGCAGAGTGTGACTGTCCGCCGCGTGCCCCGACCGCAGCCAATCGGCGTGCTTGCGGACGAAGGTCTCGTGCGCGGCGTGGATCCGCTCGTGCGCGGTGCCCTGCGACGTGCCGTATTCCAGGTGGTGCACCACCACCGCCGGGTCATACACGATCCGATGGCCGGCGGCACGGATGCGCAGGCAGAGGTCGATGTCCTCGTAATAGGCCGGGGCAAAGGCGTCGTCGAACCCCTCCAGCGCGTGCAGCACGGCGGCGCGGACCAGCAGGAACACCGCCGAGCAGAAATCGACGTCGCGGACGAAGTTGGCCTCGGGCACCTGCGGCGGTTGATCGCGCTGGTAGCCGATGGTCCAGCCGTCGCGCCAGACGATGCCGCCGGCTTCCTGCAGCAGGCCGTGCGCGCGGATCACCTTCGCCCCCACCGCGCCGATGCCCTCATCCGACCGCAACCGCCGCAGCGCCGCCGCGATAGCGCCGTCCGCCAGCGCGACGTCGTTGTTGAGGTAGAGCACCGCATCCGCCGTGGCGGCGGCCAGGCCGGCGTTGCACCCGCGGACGAAGCTGACGTTGTCCTGGAACCGCAGCACCTGCGCGCCATGCACATAGCGCTGGATGTGCCGGGTCTCGTCGCTGGACCCCGAATCGACCAGGATCAGCTCGATCGGCCCCGGCCAGGCCGCGCGCAGCGAGGCAAGCGCGTGCAGCGTCAGGGCGACATTGTCGTGCACGACCATGATCACGCTGACGTCGGGCTGGGCGGCGACGGTGAAATCCAGCGGCGCGCGGGCGAGCGCCAGCAGCGCCGCCTGGGCCTTCGCCCGGAACAGCGCCTTGCCCTGCCCTTCCGAGGGGGGATCGTCGATCGCCTCGGGCTGCGCCGCGGTGCCGCCGAGGGCGTGAAAGCGCAGGCCGGAGCGGATATCGGCCGTCTTCACCCGGGCGCGGCGGTAGCAGGCGACGGGATCGAGCGACGGAATGGGCCGCAGGCCGCGCAGGATGCCGTGCTCCAGGAAATGGCGCAGCAGGCCGCCCTCCGGCGCCGGGTCGTCCAGCTGCGTGCGGTAGAAGTCCCGCGAGAACAGCCGCCCGGGATCGGCCAGGTCGCGGGAGAGGACATCATGCAGCGCCGCGGCGGTGGGCGGGTCCGGCAACAGGCCGGGATGGTCCCGCTGGATCTGGCGGATGTCGATCAGCGGATGCGGCGAGCGGGCTTCCGCGGCGCCCCAGCCGATGAAATGCACCAGCGGATCGAACGCGACGGCGGCGATGTCCGGATAGCGCTGCCAGTAGTACTCGCGGTCGAAATAGAACGAGACCGCCGGGCGGGCGGGAATCGGCAGGCGCATGTAACGGCCGATCGTGTCGGGGTCGGACTTGCTGCCGCCCAGGCGGCCGAGGCAGAGGGAGTCCTCGACGAAGGGGGAGGCGAACAGGTCGAGGACTTTGGAGGCGGGGAGTTCGGTCATGGTGCGGGGTGCCTGCCCTGGCGGCGGCTGACAAGGGATAGCGGATGGGCGGCCGGATCCGGATGCCAACAGCGAAGTCGATACGTACGTTGATGCGATGGGAAGGAGATTGACGGCTCCAATGGGATCAAGACCGGCCTTCGGCTAGCGCTGACCGCAATAATATCCTCGTCATAAGCAAGTCAATGCGGTACATGGCCCTGGCTTGGATTGACCCAGGCGCTGACCAGAGCAAGCACCTCTGGCTGACCATTCGTGCCAGGAGGAATGCATGCTTCCTTTGATCTCCCGGCGGCGCGCCCTTCTGGGCATGGCGAGCCTCGGCCTGACTGCGGCTGCATCACCCGACGACTTGGGCTTCGTATCGGTCGCGGATTTCGGCGTGCGGCCTGGCATGGACGACGCGGGTCCTGGCGTGCGTGCAGCCATCGCAAGGCTGGGAAAGCGCCCTGGCGCCGTTCTTCACTTTCCGCCTGGAATGTATCGCTTCGCCGCCCGGGAGGGCGTCGCGATGCTGTTCGATGACATGGATCATCTGACGGTGGAAGGCGAGGGTGCGACTTTGCTTTTCAACGGCACGGTTGCACCTGTGCTGATGCGCGGATGCCGGGCGCCGGTGCTGCATGGCCTAACATTCGACTGGGAAAGGCCCCCGTTCTCGCAGGGGGAGGTAATTGCTGTCGGCCTCGACGGGAGGTCGGTTACGATTCGCATCGATCCAGAGTTTCCGGTGGACGGAGGTGAGACGATCCGGGAGCTTGGCACCTATGATCGGCGCACGCGTGCCATGGCCAAACATGGCATTGACGTCGGAAACGTCGTTGCCGGCGCTATACTTGTCGCCCCTCAGACGCTGCTATTGACGCTCAAATGGCGCGTGCCCTTTACGATCGGCGATACCGTGGTCGCTCGACATCAAGGGGGGCCATCGGTGATCCATTTGGAACGCTGCCGGGATTTCGTCCTCAGCAACCTAGCAATCCACGCGGCGCCAGCAATCGCAATTGGCATCGGTGGATGTGATGGCGGCACTGTCAGTGGTGTTCGGGTCGAGCAACAGCCGGGTTCTGCGCGACTTATGTCGAGCAATGCGGATGGCCTTCACTGCGCATCGTGCTCGGGCGATTTGACAATCACTGACTGCACATTCAGTGGCATGGGCGATGACGGAATCAATGTCACTGGTCTGTATCTTGCTGTCGAGCCCGACAAGGCGCAGCAAAGGTTGATCCTGACCGGCGGCCAGTACGCACCCGCCCCACCTTGGGCTGCGCCCCGCATCGGCGATCGTTTGCGGTTGGTCAGCGGATCGACGTTGAAGCCCATCGACGAAGTTCAGGCGCAATCGGTCGAGCCTCTGGATGGCGGAAGATGGGCGGTTCAAGTTCCGGCCGATCACATCGGACTAAGCAGCGAACCAATGTTTGCGATCGACCTTCGGGCACGGACGCGCCTGCTTGTGTCACGGTGTGCCTTTCCAGGGAACCGGGCGCGCGGGGTGCTTGCCCATAGTGACGCGATCGTCGAACGCAGCAGCTTTGAGCATCAGTCGGACTCGGCGATTCTTCTTGCTCCTGACCTGTATTGGCAGGAAGGGCCGGCAATCGAACAGACTGTCGTCCGCGGCAACCTTATCCAGGCCGCCAACCTGTTGGCGCGGACTCCAGCCGCAATCTTGGTTGGTGCGTTTGTGGCACCCGCCGGCCGTCCTGGGGTTCCCACATCGACGATCATCAACCGGAATGTTGCTATCGAGGGCAACCACTTCTTGCAGCCCAATGGGGCGGCGATCTCTGCCGCGGCCACGAGAGACCTACGCATCGAAGAGAACCGCATCGAGCAAGCCTCGTCCATAGCATTTAGCCTGCACCACGTACGTGCTGCGCGACTCAGCGGCAATCGTTGCGATCCGCGGGCGGTTGTTCAAGTGGATGCCAAGTCACGTGGGGAGCTGATTATGGACGGGAATGCTGGACTGGGCCTTGAGATCGACCGACGGGACGACTGAACGCAGGCAATTTCAAAGTGTCACTTCAGCCAACAACTTTTTGATAGTTGGGAAAGCGGTCGTGCACCAGCGCCCATCGCTCCTGTGCCGCAATTTTGTCACCGCTGCGCTCAGCACTACGGACGTACTCAAGATGCACATCCAGGTTCGACTCAAGTCGTTTAACCGCGTCGGCGAGAATGTTCTCCGCGTCCCAATCGCGGCCCGCCCGGCGCGCGGCGTTCGCGCCCTCCAGATACCCTAAAGGGTGCAACGGAGCCCTTTTACGCACGCACGCCCAGGAGCGTGATTCCTCATTATGATCCCCTTTTGCAGCAGCGATACGAGCCATCTCCACATGCGCCCAATGATTACCGGGCGCTCGCAGAAGGATATCTGTGACAATCTCCTGTGCATCAGCAAAACGACCGGCCAACCGAAGCGATCCCGCCAAACCCAATGCCGTAGAAGGATTGTCGAAACGGCCTCGTACAACTTGCCATCGCTGTACCGCTTCGTCCCAATCTTGTCGATGCTCAGCCGACCCAGCGTACCGAATTAAAACTTCAGAGTCATATGGGAATCGACCCGCCGCCTGCTTCAACATAGCATCGGCTTCTGGCAGCCGCCCGAGACTCTTCAGACACTGTGCAGCAGTTATATATCCGTCGGCGTTGTTAGGAAATTTTCTCCGCAAGTCCCTGCAACGCCTCAGCGCATCCTCAAATTTTCCGCGGCGCTGATCAAGCTCCGCTAAACCTAGCGTAAACTGCGGATTGCCTGGATAACGCCTTCCCCCTGCCCGCAGAATGGCTTCAGCGTCGTCGAAAAGGGCAAGGTCGAGCAGAAGCTTGACGGTCGCCTTCGACTGAACGCACAGCCGAGGAAAGCGCGAATGCATCTCAGCCCAAACGGCAAGCGCTCGTTTCCGGTCGCCAACCCCAAGCGCTTCCTGCGCAGAAGAAATCTGTTCGCTGAAGTAAGCCTCGTAACCTTCCTCTGCCACGTGGTCACGCGCCCTAACCTCACGCAGTGCCCGCCATCGGCCAACCGTATCCCAAAAAGTTTCAAGCAATACGCCCACTGCAAGCCACCGCCCTAGCAGGGAGCCAAGGCCCGTTGGATTTGGCTCGCCGCGAAACAAATTTTTAGCCAGTTATCGAACATAACACTCCATGTACCATCTGGTCGCAGGCCTGGCCGCTCCAGAAAGCCCAATAGTAGCCGATCTTCTGCTAATTCAACAGAACCGACTTGGCCAGGTAGCTCAGCAGTCTGGACATAAAGTAAGGTTCCTCGACTCGAGTTTTTGAATGCATTATATAATTGATGGACATCATCTTTCGAACGTCGCTCGTGGTCTAGGTATACAAATATCTTGTCACCAGCTTCGAGATCTGATATTATTTTCCTTTTCAGGAATGACATACGCTTTATTTGTTGTTGCCGAAACCTTTCTACCTCCACCTCCCCCACCCGCGTGAACGTATGCATAGAGGTAAGGAATTTTTTATCTTGGACAAAATATTCGTGTCCACCTCTGAGCTCTAGCACTAAATTATCAGGATCATCAATGCCCGCGAAATTTACAAGCAATGCTTTTTTCAAACCAGCAAAAAATATCGCATTCCATCGCAGAAGCCCAATAGGTTCGGCACCAAACTTGCGTTGGACCAATCCAAACTCGCAATTACACCCTAGACTCTCGAACCCCATAAAGAATTCGCGCATCTCTGCGGTTGTACTTAGTCCTAAAAATTCAAGCGCTTCCTGCGCTTCTCGTGGGCGCAAGTCGACCTGCACTGGACCATTCAAAGCGCTACGCTTCTGGTCCGACGCGCCTTCGGCGACATTCAGGCGAAATTGGTAGGAAGCAGATGCGGCGCGTTTTCTCACGTCAGGATTATCTGGGTGCTCTTCCAGTAGTCGCCGCCACATGCTGGCCGCATGCTCCCAGTCATCCTGTAAAGCCGCAATCTCCGCAACTTCCATTCCGATTCCTATGTGTCTCGGAAATCGAGATTGACCTTCGGCGAGGATGCGTTTCGCTTCAACTATCTCGCCGATTCGCCGACAGGACAGGGCACCGTAGTAGTACCCGTCGGGATCATCCGGAAATAAGCGGCGAAATTCCCCCCAGCGTTGCGCGGCATCGCTCTCACGCCCTGCGTACATCGCGCAGAGTGCATATTCTCTAAGTAGTACTAAAGTTCGCCCGAATTTCTTAGTTGCGTCGCGCAGTAGGTCTTCTGCTTCTTGATGTCGTCCCACCCTACTTAGCCCAAGCGAACATCCCGCGTAGCCAGCCACCCCGTCGCGCTTCTTCGCCCGTATGGCGGCCATTCGCTCGACGACCTCGTCTAACGCCTCCTTTGACACCTCAAGCCGACGTCCCTCTTGAAATCCCGCGCGTAGGAAATGGTCGAAGAGATCCCCACCTAGTTCGGGATTAGCCTTAAGATAACCGGCGGGCCTGAAGGGGGTTTGATCGAGATCAATCTCGAGTTGATCATCCGGCAAGTGGCCTGGGCGCCCAGATTCCCATATATCCCGGGTCGCATCGAAATCCATAAGCACGCTGATTAATCTGCAGAACCCACCAAAGCGCACCAGTGGGCGCCGATAGCCGTGCAACTCATTGTAATAGGAGACGGCGTCCATGAAAAAATACTTCGTCAAGTGATTGCCGACACCGCCGAATGCTTTCAAAGCCTCCTTATCCGTCACATCAACGTACGGCGCCAGCTTTTCGGTGGCGCTCCGAAGCAACTGATCGAACGGCTTGAAGTGCATGTGTATATGAATGAGGCTTGTTGTCCCGTACGCCTTTCCCGGTGGCAGGCCAGCTTGGTGAAAGCCGTGGTCGATACCGAGAAAGCTATGCACGAGCACGATACTCTTTATGTGCCCAATGTATCGGAACAAGTCAACGTATCCGGGACGATTGTCAAGGCAGTGCGCGGTTCGGCAGACTACCCCGCCACGAAAGATGTTGGTGAGTTCTTCGTGTATTTGTGTGCGGCTGCAGCTGATCCCATCAGCGCCGTTGATCGCCAGGAACTCGTCGCAATCAAGCGGCAGAGCAATATCATAGCGGTCTCCCTGGCGAAATTCTTCTATCCGCTCGCCAATTATCCTGCCTTTATTTTGAAAATCAACAGGCTGATTCCACGTAGTGTTGACGTTCACGCCCAGAAGCGCAAACTCCTTCAGCAGAGCCGCTATGGTGTCGTCTGAAGAGCCATTGTCATAAACGTAGAGATTCTCGAAGCCAAACAGATAACCATGGTAGAGGAGCCATGGACGCAGCAGGATATTTTCGTCCTTTTGCATCATCAGGCATGCTACACGGGTCATGTTATAGCTTCTCCAGATCTCGTAGGTCGAAACCGGCAAAAATGGCTTTTGCTCGCACGCTTTCGACCAAGAAATTATACCTCGTCTGGCATTTCGGCGCAACGCGTAGAGGTTTGAATAGGGACTTTTGTCAGATGAAGCGTGCCAGACCTCGCCAGATGACACTACTCCTCATATGGCAACAGGCCCGACGACATCCGGCGCAAAGCGTGTGGCGTCAGGCTGAAGCATAACTGCTGGTCCATAAGCAGGACCTGCTGAAACATATCAATCACCTCGTCAACGCCAAAACTCGCAGCCGCCTCGACCTCGGGAAACTGCGCTAGGTTGACATTGAACAGCCGTTCCCGTTGCGGAAACCAACGGGCACGCACAAGTTCGTTGTCGCTTTCGAAATTCGCCAGGAACGCGGCGACCGCGGCGCGGGTCGGGGCAGGTCCATGGCCAGGGAAACAGGCCTGTACCGCGTTTCGAATCCGCTCCCGCAGCAGTTCCGTGCCGGGCTGGCGCTTGTCATCCAGATGGCGGAAGAACCGTGTCAGGAAGGTCTGGCCGCGCGCATCGACGCTCCCGTTGAGCCGCGGGGGCGGTTCCAGGTGTCCGTGCAAACTCAGGTCGGCCAGGAAGTCGCGCGCGACGTCGCCCCCGCGCAGCGTGTCATTGGCATAGATACGCGGCTGCACGGCCTCGGCGCCAAATACATCAGCCCACCGCTCCAGCAGGCCGCGATAGTCGAAATAGGAGCGGCTGGTATAGACGTCCTTGTCGTAGCCGGGCGGCGGCGGCAACGGTGGGAACATGTCGATATTATTGACGCCATTGGCAATGAACATGCCATACTGGCTGATCGCCAGTTCATGCTGCGGCCGCAGGTACACCACGATCCTGTAGGCATCACAGAAGTGATCCAGGAAGTCCTTCAGGTTCCGCACTTCTTCCAAGGTCGCAAGGCGGCTGTGGCAATGCTCGCTCGACAAGACAAGCGTATGGCACGCCTCA
Organism: Rhodopila globiformis; assembly: GCF_002937115.1. Taxonomy (GTDB): domain Bacteria; phylum Pseudomonadota; class Alphaproteobacteria; order Acetobacterales; family Acetobacteraceae; genus Rhodopila; species Rhodopila globiformis. The sequence continues at coordinate 58,033 of NZ_NHRY01000241.1, forward strand.
GGGGCTTCGGCGACCTCCTGGCTGAAGCGAACGAAAAGGTCCTCCCTGGCCTTGTCCAGGCTCTGCTTGTTCAGGATGCCGTACTGCCGGCGAAGATCGTCGTCGAACTTTTCGTCGTACATCGACACCATGGCCAGCTGGACGTGGTTCATGGTGGTGCCGTCCGACAGGCCGACCGGACTTCGCGGAATGAAGTAGCCGTTGTCCGCCATCAGCTTGCGGTTCAGCCCGAGGCAGTTCTGCAAAGAGGTCGTGCCGGTCTTTTCGGTGCCAATATGCAGAATGCACGTCCTGAATCGCCGCCAGCTTTGTCCCCGCTCGCGCAGATCCTTTGCAACCCGCTGGTAGAGCTGCCCGGGGGTCGTTCCCGCAACCAGCCTGCCTACACGGAATGGAAAGAAATGGTCGGTTCCGACAATACCGATGCTTAACGTCTGCAAGTCAGCCGGAGACAGGTTCGGCGGCAGGTCATACCGGAACGCACACCGGCCATCGGCGTGGCCGCCGTCAAGCAGGTCCTGCCGGAACCGGTCGGCCACGCAACCGCCCAGGACGACGTCGCCGCTGCGAACGACGAGGTGGAGTCTCCTGTTCGGCGCGTCATGGTCGAGTGTCCACCCTTCGAACCCGGTGTGATCGCATCGGTCGAGATGCCCTTTGAGCCTCAAATTCCAACCCTCCGCTGTATCCGAAGCGGCGGGTTCCCGCCAAGCGTCACCAAGCACCGGCATTGCTGGCAAACAGGCTCGTGCATGACTTCAGTTTTCAACCATTGGAATTAAGTCGATCCATCGGGCCGGCATCCCCACACCTACGCGGCGCGGCTCCGGCGGGCGCTTCCCCGGCCAAGCGCGGTTTCATTGTCATCCGCCGCATCCGACAGCCCCGCCGGCGTCGTGACAACCGTAAACTGATCGGTCAGCAGATACACCGGCGAATCCACGAACCGCAACCGCGTCTCCGCGAACGGCAGATCCTTGTACTCCTCCGGCACCGTGAAGCTGAACCCGCAATGGCCGCTGCCATACCCCGCCTCCTGCAAGTCCTTGCGGAAGCGGTCGGTGAGGCATTCGCCGATCAAGGTATCGCCGACATAGACCTGAAGCCGGATCGTGTCGTCCGGCGCGGCGCTGTCGAACAGCCATCCCTCGATCAACGGATAGCCACACAGATCCAGGTGCCCGAGTATCTTCATGGCGCTGCAACCATCCCTGTTTAAGAACTGACAGAACCACTACCACGCATCGCGTTTGTTGCGCAATCGTCAATCGAAATATTTCAGCCAATCGTCACACGCCCCACCTGCGCGTACAACGCCAGATGCTGCGCCACCACATCCTCGGCCTTCGGCGGCGGCCGCAGCGTCCGGCGCAGGGTCCCCAGGATCGAGCGGTCGTCATGCAGCCGCAACAGCAGGTTGCTCAGCTCCAGTTCGCTGCCGACGGAAAAATGCAGGCCGTCCACGCCGTCGCGCACCTTCTCGGCCATGCCGCCGATATCGGAACAGATCACCGGCCGCTGGTTGCGGAACGCCTCCTGGATCACCACCGGCGAGTTCTCCCACCAGATCGAGGGCACCAGAACCGCGTCCACCCCGCGCATCAGCCGATCCACCTGGTCCTGGCGATAGGCGCCGTGATAGGCGACGTTGGCGCCGTGATAGGCGACGTTGGCGCCGGCCTCGGCCAGTTGCTTCAGGAACGCCTCGGTGAAGGCCGCCGGCTGGTTCCTGTAGTCACCGTAGATCTCGAACTTGATCCGCGCCTTGGGCTTCCTGGCCAGGATGGCGGCGCAGCCCAGCAGCACGCCGATTCCTTTCAGCTTGGAGATCTGGCCGAAGAAGCCAAGCCGCAGCGGCCCCGACTCGCCGGCGGGCTCGGCCGGCCGATCGGGAAAGGGCGCCGCGGGGGCGATGATGTTCTCGATGACCGAGATACGCTCCCCCGGCAGCCCCCAGGCGGCATAGCGATCGGCCAGGAACCGGCTGGGCGCGACGAAATGATCGACATACCGGAAGAACGTCCGCAGGTAGCGCTCCCGGATGAAGAAGTCCGAGACGTCGATGTCGGGAAAGCACTTGTGGCAGTTGTCCAGGCTGGCCGAGTCGCACAGGCTGAAGTGCTCGGCCTTCACCATCTGGCCGAAGTGGTGGCAGATCGCCAGGTACTCATGCAGCGTGACGACGATGCGGGCCTGCGGCAGCACGCGCTTGATGAGCCACAGCATTTCCATGCCGAACACCACGTAGTGGTGCAGGTGCACGATGTCCGGCCGCAATTCCAGCAGCAGCGCCTCGATTTCCCCGGGCAGGCGCGGATCGGCGTTGGCCATGCGGAACCAGTTGAAGTGGCCCAGCGTGCTGTAGACGTATTCCCGGTCGGTATAGGGCTGGGTCAGCGCCACGCCGTCGCGGCCGGCGCCCGCCTTGGTGTTGCAGCCCAGGAACCAGGCCTCGGTGTCGTCGCGGGCATTCAGCTCGCTGAACAGGCGGAACGCGGCGATCTCGGCGCCGCCGCTGGTCACCCTGGGATGGCTGTGCGAGGCCACCAGCACCCGCAGCCGGGGCCGAGACTCCTGCCGCCGGCGCCGGCGCGGCGGCTCCGCGTGCACCACGTTCATGGCCCTGTCTCCAGCTGGCGGATGGTCGCGGCCCAGCGGCGTTGATGCACCCAGGCGTTGTACAGCGTCAGGTTGCTGCGCCACAGAGAGGCCGAGCCGGCCTGCGACTTGCGCTCCAGGTGATGCATCGACACGTCCAGGTCCACCGCCGCGCCCAGTCCGTGCCGGCGCAGGCGGAAGCACAGGTCGGTGTCCTCGAAATCGCCGATGATGAAGGCTTCGTCGAAGCCGCCATAGGCCAGCACGTCGCGGCGGCGCATCATCATGCAGGCGCCGGTGATCGCGTCCTCCCGCATCAGTCCGCCCTCGGCCGGCGCCCGGAAGCCTTTGCGCTTGTGCAGGGGAAACGACCAGTTGCCGAACTGAGGCAGCCCTTTGAAGGCAATGCCCTGATGTTGGACCGAGCCGTCCTCGAACAGCAGCACCGGGCCCACCACGCCAAGCGACGGGTCCGCATCCAGATGCGCCGCCAGGCGGTCCAGCCAGTCGGGGGTGATCGGGAACACGTCCGAGTTCACGAAGCAGATCATGTCGCCGGCGGCGGCGCGCACCCCGGCATTGTTGGCTGGCGCGAACCCCAGGTTGCGCTCCAGGCAGAGCAGCCTGAACGGGACCCGGAAGCGCTCATACAGCGACGCGGCGAGACCCTGTGTCTCCCGCATCCGCGGCGGGTCGTCCAGCACATAGATGATCTCGACGTCATGGCCGATGCCCTGGGTGGCGAACAGCGCCAGCTGGACCTCCATGAAGTCGATCCGTCCATACAGCGGCACGATGACGGAATGCCGCGGCGCTGTCACCGGCGTTCCGAATTGCTGGGCCTGCACCCGCGCCGGCACCTGCAGGCGCTGGGCATTCAATGCCGCGATCGCCGGCCCCATGACATGATCGTAGATCGCGTCCACATCATTGTATTGCGCCTCAACCGAGGCCAGCAGCCGCTTGATGGCGGCGATACCGTTCAGCCGGGGCCGGGGCAGCGGCTTGAAACCGATATCCCCGGCCCGTGTTTCGATTTCCAGATACAAGCTGCCCGTGACCGCACGGGCGGTTGGCACCCGCATGACGAAGCCGCAATTGCGGTCGTCATAGCCGGCCTCCCGCCCCACCGTGTCCGCGACGTCGGGACGTTCCGTCCAAAGAACAGCAGTGCCGAGGTCGATGTCGAACATCCGGCTGCCCGATCGCAGCCTGATGGCCTCGACCGTGCCATGCTTCGCGAGCATCCAGCCGATGAGGACGACGCCGTCCGAGCCGCAATGGATCGCCTCGTCGATCTCCATCAGAACCTGGTCGGGCAGCCCGGCCAGCGTATCACGCCCGTCGAACATGGCGTGAGTGATCAGATGGTACAGTTTTTCCCGCGCCGGGCTTGGTTCAGAGCTGTTGATCAGGTTGACGAAGGCCCCACTCAACGCCTCGCTCGGTACGCGCAATACCGATCCGGCCAGGCGCAGGGAGACAGCGCTTGCGCCGCTCGCCAGCACAAGCTTCCGCAACTGGCCCGGCGTATCCTCCTGCGCGGAAAGGTGCAGCAGGATTCCCGCTCCCGTGCCGGCAAGGTCGGGACGGTGAAAGAAGTTGAGGACGACGGCACCGGTCCGGCGGCCATTGTCGAAATGGGCAACGGCCTCCACGGCGTCCTGGATAGCGGAAATCCAGTCGTTGGAAACCCAGCCGGTGACGAACCATCCGGCCGACGCAGGATGATAGCCATAGGCGTCGATGTAGCCCTCGCCCATGAAGTGGCGGGCCAGCAACGTGCCCATCCGCGCAAGGTCGGGGTGGGGCAGACAGGACGCAAGCAAGGCGCCGGCGTGAGCGAGCGCCGAGCGCTCCGACAGGTCATTGCTGTTTCCGGCTGCAGTCGGCGCCACGGTGATCTGATGCGGGCCGAACCGGAAGTCCAGCAGGTTGCCGAGACGGCCCTGGTGTGCCGGCACCACCGCAACGAAACCGACGCCCTGGGCGCCAAGGTCCGGGCGGTCGTGGAAGGCAACATACGCGCGAGCGGAGATAGTCCCGCGCTGAAAGTCCGCGGTCACCGTCAATTCGTCAGGCCATGTCGCCTGCCGCGAGACCCAGCCGTGCAAAACCAGGCATTCGGCGGCCTCCTGCCGCCCGTAGCCTTCGACCATGCCTTCGAAGACGACATCGGATGCCTGTTCTGTCATTTTGCTTGCCTGGAGGAGCGAAACAACTGCGCCTGCCTGAGGCAAACCATCGCGCGGCGTCGGCCCGTCAGCCCGCCCCTTCCGCTTTCTTGCCGGGCTTGCCACTTAGGCAGCACTTGCGGCAGGAAACAGATGTGGCGAGCATTGGCGACTACTGTTCTCAGGCATTCTGCCTTGTCCAATATCGTGTCCAGGAATCAGAAAGGTTGGGCCACCCGGCACGCCGTGCCAGGTTGTTCATTTGGATTGGAAAGCTTCCTAAGAACGATAGTCTCCAGCAGTTGCAGACAGAAATTGTACAGGACGCGATACCTTCGATCCGTCGGTAAGCGGATCACGCGCACTGGGCATTTTACAATAATTGGCAAAACCAACCCGTTTCGCTTCCTGTATCATCACGAAATTCTGCGGTCAAGCCCCCGGCACTGAAACTTCCGCGCCAGACCTTCTTGCATGAACGGAAAAAACCCCCGCGGCAATGTCGGCCGAACCGGTTCGGCGATCACTGGTTATTGCCTTCGCGCTACTGGAATTATACACGCCGGCGACCACCGGGACCCGGAACCGGCACGCCACAGCAAGTTGAACGATCAAAAAAGTCTTCTCTTCAAGGTTCTGTCGATCTACCAATCAACCGGAATCGCAGTGACCGATGAGCGGCAGATTCCCAACGTATTGCTGAACAGTCACCATCCAGGACACCGGTCGGCTGTGCCCGGACCGATGGCCGGTGATCCGAAAGCGGGCCTGTGATATAGCCGAAGCATGTCGTATTGCCGTCCGGGGAGAACCACGGATTGCCGTGCCATGACAACAGGACAACGGTCAGTCCCGAAGCCGCTTGGCATCACCTGTCCAGCAACCAGGAAACAATCCGCCCGGCCGCGGCCTCGGCGGTTTCCGCCATGCCGTCGATGCGGATCTCGCACTGCCCCGGTGCCTGGTACGGGCTGTGAATACCGGTGAAATTCGCCAGTTCCCCCGCCAGCGCCTTCCTGTACAACCCCTTCGGATCACGCCGGATGCATTCCTCGATCGGCACGTCGACGAACACCTCGACGAACGCCTCCGTCCCCACCATGTCGCGCACCAGCGCGCGCTCGGACTCGAACGGGGAAATAAAGCAGCAGATCACCACCAGCC
>NZ_NHRY01000242.1 GCF_002937115.1 Rhodopila globiformis
GTCAACGGACCGCTGCTCACCGTCAGCGTCGGTTTTCACCAACCGCACAATCCAAGCCACGCGTCCACCCCCAATCAGAGAACAGACACGAAACTATCGCGCCGTCGTCCGCACCCCCAATCTTCAGGCAGTCCCGGCGGCGAGCTCCGGTTCGGCACGGCTTCGATATGTATGGCCGAAGCAGAGTCGATTTGGCCGCCCGGTACAAGTCACAAATGCGTTATTATATGGCTACACTTTTAGACGGCCGGGACAGTCTTTCCAGGATTCCGGCCAATTTATAATAATGGCAAGTCGGAAGCTCGGGTTAAAATCCCGAAGAGATGAACGCGCACGGACGGTGCCGGACGACACCGGTCCACACGCCGCAGACAGCCCCCATCCCCCAGCCCTTGCCAACCGTGGCGCGCCGAAAGACGGGAGGCCTTCCGCCACATCCAATACGGGCAGCCTTTCCGGCGAGCGGTACTACGCGCCGTCCCGTCGCCGGCCAGCGATGACAGCGCCCACGCCCACCGCCACGGCGACGGCTGCAAGCGCGGCGGCGTGGGCCGGCACAACGACACGCAGTGCCTGGATGAAGGTGGCGCTCATGCTCTCCGGCCGTTGCGGATCGAGTATGTATGTCCGGGCCAGTTCGCGCTCCATCCCGGACAGTGCCGGCGGCTCGAAAGGAACGAGGGTCTTGCCGGACCGGCCCCGCAGGCGATCCAGCGCGCGGACAAGGGAACCGTCCTCCGCTTGCAGGATTTCGCGCAGTTCGTCGCGCGTGATGCCCAGGTGCTCGGCGAGCAGGCTGTCGCGCACGCGCAGGATGGCGGCTCGCAGGGCCGGCGCGTCCGCGTCTCCGGGCCGGACTTCCACGGCCAGGTCGCATTCCGTATCCACGCCCATCGACCGGTTGTTGACGTTGGACGACCCGATGCGGATCAGGGCGTCATCGATCACCAGCACCCTGGCGTGCACATAGATGTCGGCGCCGCCCTCGGTCACGGGCGTGTAGAAGCGCAGGCGGTTGTGCGTGTCGGCCCGCCGCAGCTTGCGAAGCAGATGGGCGCGGGCCGAGCCCATGATCTCCTCTTCGAGCCAGCCCTCGGCCTGCCTGGGATTGACGACAACCACCTCCGGGCCGTCCGGTTCGGTCAGCCGCTCCGCCAGGGCCTCGCTGAGGCGGTGGGCGCTGAAATACTGGCTTTCCAGATAGATGGTGCGGCGCGCCGCGGCGAACGCGGCGAGATACAGCGCCTCGATCTCGCGCACTTCCGGCTGCCCGCCATAGGCCGGTTCGGTCCGGGCGATGGCTACGTCCACCGCGCGGAACCCCGGCTCCAACCCCTCGGGCCAGTAGTCGCCGACGGGCCGCGGGGCGTCCGGCCGCCATCCGTTCGCCGTCTGCCACCGCGCCCGGGCCAGCGCGCCGAGCGCCTGCGCGGCGGCGCCGTCCACGGCGGCGGTCACGTCGTGCCAGGGGCCATGCTGCGAGCCGTCCGGCCGCACGCGCCGGGGATCCCTGTCGGGATGCGCCGGCGTATCCCATCGATCGACAGTAACGTCAATGCCGCCGCAGAATGCGATGGCGTCGTCGATCACCGCGATCTTCTGGTGATGGCAGGCGTCCGGCGGGTGATGCGCGTCCAGGTGGAAATGCAGGCGGCGGCTGGTCAGCCATTCGAGCAGAAACAGCGGCGTCGTGCCGCGCAATGGCATTTTGAGAAAGGCCAGGTCCCAGCGCAGCACATAGACGCGTAGCTGCGGATGGCGGCGGACCACATGGTTCAGCAGCGATCCCAGGCGGTTAGGCGCGTGCGGGTCGGGGTCCTCGCGGTCGAGCGCGACGCGGGTGTCGAAATCCCAGCCGATGAGCAGGATGGCGTGACGTGCTTTCAGGATCGCCGCCTTGAGGTGCGCGAAGTAAGCGGCCGCGTCGATGATAACCGCCATGCGATCGGCACGCGCCAGTCGCCAGCATGTCGCTCCGGGCTCGAGGATTGCGCCGGTCCCGGCCTCTTGCGCCTGTTCAGCCCCGGGGCGCGTCATGAAATGCCCCGCCCGGCGAGGCCCGCACGATCGATACGCTCGCCCGGCGCGCCAGGATCACGCCAGACGCCGTGGCACTTCGGGGAGTCGCCGATGCCGATGCCCTGCCGCCCGCGCATCGCCGGATCCGGCCTGCAAACCAGGTGGGAAAGCCTTACGCGTACGTCGCCGTTGGACATTCTGCACGTCTTTCCCTCATGAACCGCCAGGGAGACCGCCATGGCCCGTCATCCTGAAACCTGGCCGTCAGACCGGCTCGCCGGATGTTCATCACCCGATGCGATGCCGGAGTCCCCCCACGTCATGACGCCATCATCTCGCTCATGACGGTCAGGGCGAGGAAGCCGACGAAGAACGCCGCCGTGCCCCATGCGGTTTCCGGCCGCTCATGCGCTTCGGTCAGCAACTCCTCCGTGACCAGGTAGAGCAATGCGATCAGGCCGAACGCGAAGGCAACGGTCTGCCAGACCCGGGGCAGTCTCGCCACCGGCAGGGCGATGAGCGCGCCCAGCGGCACGCACAGCGAGACGCCGATGGCGCTGCCGATGACGATCCACCACGACGTCTGCTTGCCGAGCGCCCCGGTGATGGACAGCCCGAGGAACAGGAACTCGATGGCGAGGGCAATGGCCAGCAGCATGCCCTGCTGCCGGCCGGCGTTGAAGCCGAGCCCGAGCACGAGTCCATCGATCAGCGCATCCACGCCGGCGGCGGCCACCAGGCCGATCGGGCGTTGCTCCGATCCCTCGGTGACATGGCGCAGCAGCAGCATCGCGACGATGCTGATGCCGCCGCCCAGGATGACCGGCCAGACGGTGCCCTGCCTCACCGCGTCCGGCAGGATCTCGCCGGCGGCTGCATAGAATACGACGCCGGCCGCGAAATGCTGTATGGCGCCGATGACCTTGGGGCTGGGCGGCCGCAGTGTCGTCCAGATGGCGCCGGCCGCGGCCACGGCGACGGGGATGAGGGAATACAGCCACATCATCCAGCAACGATGCTTGCCCGGCGCAGTGCCTGCCTCGACTGAACGTCATCAGACGACGTGGTCGGGCCGCAATTCGCAGGCGCGGGCCGCTTCGGCCGTTTCCAGCTGGATGGTGGCGTGCCCGATGCCGAAGCGCGCGCGCATGTCGCAGGTGATCCGTCGCAGCAGGTCGCCGTCGCCGTCCGCGTCGATCCGCACCAGATGCGCGGTCAGGGCGGTTTCGGTCGTGCTCATGGCCCAGATGTGCAGGTCGTGCACCTCGGTCACGCCGGGCAGCGCGCGCAGGTAGCCGTTCACCGCCGCCTGGTCGATCCCGCGCGGCACGGCGTCCATCGACAGGTTCACGGCGTCCCGCAGCAGCGACCAGGTGCCGATGACGATGGCGATGCTGATCACCAGGCTGACCGCGGGGTCCAGCCACAGCCAGCCGGTCACCATGATGATGCCGCCCGCCGCCGCGACGCCCAGGGTCAGCACCGTGTCGGAGGCCATGTGCAGGAAGGCGGCCTTGATGTTCAGGTCGCCCTTGCGCCCGGCCATGAACAGCCAGGCGGTGATGCCGTTGACGAACACCCCGGCGATGGCGACGATCACGATCGTCTTGCCGCCCGCTTGTTCCGGCGTGATCAGGCGCTGGATTGCCTCCCAGGCGATGCCGCCGGTTACCACCAGCAGGATGATCGCGTTGGCCAGCGCCGCCAGGATCGAGGAGCGGCGCAGCCCGTAGGTGTACTGCCCGCTCGGCGCCCTGTGGCTGAGCCAGGCGGCCAGCCAGGCGCCCAGCAGCCCCACCACGTCCCCCAGGTTGTGACCGGCATCGGCGAGCAGCGCGACCGAGTGCGCGGCGATGCCCCAGAACGCCTCGGCCAGCACATAGATCGTGTTCAGGACCACGCCGATGGCGAAGGCTTTGCCAAAGCTGGCCGGGGCATGGTGGTGCCCGCCAATGCCGTGGTGGTGATCGTGGCCATGGTCGTGGTGCCCGTGTTCGTGGCCGTGATGATGCTGGTGGTCGTCGCCCATGGCCGTGCTCCAGGAAAAGATGGACGGCTTGCCTGTTACAGTATAACGTCACATGAACAGGTATTCCGATATAGGTTGTCTACCCGTGCCCGCAGTGTTGTCAATCGCGCCGGCCCAGATCGCCGAACTGGCCGAGATGTTCCGGATCATGGGCGACCCGAGCCGGCTTTCCATCATCCTGGCCTGCCTGGATGCGCCGATCCCGGTTTCCGAGGTCGCCGCCCGGACCGGGCTGTCCGCGAACCTGGTCAGCCACCATTTGCGGCTGCTGCGGGCGGCCCGCATCCTGCGGGCGGAACGCCGCGGCAAGCAGATCTTCTACGCCGCGGCGGACCAGCATATCCGCGTCACGATTGCCGACATGGTCGCGCACGTCGCGGAGCCCTCGGACGGGGAGGCGTAGGGCGCCCGGTCCCGCGCCCACCGCTGGCATCGCTTTGCCGGCCTGGTTCGGCGCCGGCACGCCGTGGCTTTGGGGCGTGGAGGGGGCAGCCTCCGGCGCAACCGCCCTTTCCATAGGGTAGCCCCCTATGCTAAAATCCGACCATGACACACACCGTTCGCGAGAAGGAAAAGCTCCTGGCGCGCGTCCGGCGCATCCGCGGCCAGGTCGAGGCGATCGAGCGCGCCCTGGAAGCCGAGAGCGGGTGCGAGAAGGTGATGCACCTGATCGCCAGCGCCCGCGCGGCCATGGCCGGGCTGATGGCCGAGGTGGTCGAGGACCATGTGCGCACCCACCTCGTCGATCCGCAGACCCACCCCAAAGCCCTGAACGCCGAGGCGGCCGAGGAGCTCCTGGCGGTCGTCCGGACCTATCTGAAATGAAGGCCGATCCCATGGCGGATGTCGAAGTCCCGGTGTTTCCGATGACGCACAGCCACGTCTTCCTCGGACAGGGGCACGCGCATGCCGAGCGCCGGACCTGGGCGGTGATCTGGCTGTGCGGTGTGATGATGGCGCTGGAGATCGTCGGCGGGTGGCTGTTCGGCTCGATCGCGCTGGTGGCGGACGGGCTGCACATGTCCACCCATGCCGGCGCCATGCTGCTGGCCGCGCTTGCCTACCACTATGCCCGCAGGCATGCGGACGATCCGCGCTTCACCTTCGGGACCGGCAAGCTCGGCGACCTGGCCGGGTTCACCAGCGCCATCATCCTGGCGATGATCGCCGTCCTCATCGGCTACGAGGCGGTCTCCCGCTTCGTCGCGCCGGTGCCGATCCATTTCGCCGAGGCCATCCCGATCGCCTGCCTCGGCCTGGCGGTGAACGTGGCGTCGGCCTGGCTGCTGTCGGGCGGCCATCACCACCATCACGGGCATGGCCACGGCCACGCCGACGGCCATGATGACGCACACCGCATCCCCACGTCCGAAGGCGTCCTGGTCCTGAGCGTGTTCGAGGACAACCATCCGCCGGTGTTCCGCCTGCACGCCGAGACGGGGACGATGCCGGCGGCCGTCAGCATCGAAACCGTGCGGCCGGACGGCGCGCGCCAGGTGTTCGCCATGGCCGACCGCGGCGGATACCTGGAAAGCCTTGACGAGATCCCGGAGCCTCATGCCTTCACCGCGCATGTCCGCGCCGGCGGGGGCGACTGTGCCGTCGTCTTCCAGGAGCACGAGCATGCCCACGGTGCGGCGCATCGCGACAACAATATGCGGGCGGCCGTCATCCATGTCGCCGCGGATGCCGCGGTGTCCGTCCTGGTCATCGCCGGGTTGCTGCTGGCGCGCGCCTTCGGCTGGCTGTGGATGGATCCGCTGGCGGGCACCATCGGCGCCTGCGTCATCGCCAGTTGGTCCTACGGGCTGATCCGCGACACCGGCGCCATCCTGCTCGACATGAACCCGGACCAACGAATGACGCGTGCGGTCCAGAGCGCCATCGAGGCCGACGGGGATCGGCTTGGCGAGCTGCATGTCTGGCGGCTCGGCCCCGGCCATCTTGGGGCGATCCTCTCGGTCATGACGCAGTCGGAACACGACGCGCGATTCTACCGGGGGCGGCTGGCGCGGTTCCGCGCCCTGTCGCACGTCACGATCGAGATCGACCGCATGGCCTGAGGCCGGAGCAGGCACTGCGTAAGCTCTGACTCAGGCGACCGGACGCGCGGCGCCGCCCCGCCGTCATGGCGGCCGCAGGGCCACCATAACGTTGTCGCAACGAACGTGGCACTGTCCGCCTACTTTGACAAGGTCACCTTGAGCGGAATGTTCCCCTCCGAATTTGCTTCTGGCGGCTGCGGCCACCGCATGCGGACTCACCCGGGCGAAACCACGCGTGGTGCGCCCGGCGCGCCAACGCCTCTTGGTGTTCGGATCACATGCCGACTCACCGGGACATCCGGAACTGAACCGCGTCCACTTTGAGAACCGTAGTCCGGCAGTTCGGACCTGAGGCGCTGGGTATCGGCGCCCTTCCTGATTGCGCGCCGCCAGAACTATGGTTCTCAAAGTGGACGTGGTTTGGGAGGGCGAAGTGAAACCATCAATTTGTCGGGTGAGCATAGGGACTGCCTGAAGATTGGGGGTGTCAGGCGGCAACCACTGCTTGCGGGATCGGATCGTTAGCCGGATAGAATCGCTGCCCGAAGCCGGAGCCGAGCGTGCCGTTGTAGACGGCGCAGCGGACCTGG